>NZ_CAWVCU010000090.1:0-7329 GCF_963927765.1 uncultured Agathobaculum sp.
ACCTATCCGACACAATGGCCAAGTGTCGGATAGGAACGGCAAAATTTTTTGCACTTCTATTGCTTCTTTATCACACATAAGCAAAGACAGCGGGTTTCAAATCGAAGAGTTGGGCGCGGATGGCGGTCCCACACAAAACGGATATTTGATGCAGATGCAGAGCGATATATCCGGGTTGACGGTAGCGATCTCGGATGTGGAGGAGCTGTCAGCGCTGGGAGCGGCCTATTTGGCCGGTATCAGCGTGGGCTTATATGAGAAGGAAAAACTGTTTGCACAGAGAGCAAAGGTTCGTTATACGCCGAAAATGCCGGAGGAAGAAAGACAGCAGAAACTGCATGACTGGAACCGGGCGGTAGAGCTGTTGCTGCGATAGGCATGTCATTCGAGCGAATATTTTTGATTGGGAGGAAAAGTTATGATTCATAAAATCAAAGAGATCCCTGTTTCGGAACATTCATATATTTTAGAAGCAGCCACAAAGAACCCCCAATTTCGTGAAAAAGGCTATGAGGAAAAAGAGTATTTCCTCTATGGTACGGCCAATGTCTATCACTGGGAAGCTGGGGAAGCTGCGGTCAAATATGCAGACATTCCTTATGTGAACCGCATGATAGTCCGGCGGCCTGCTGATCCGGCGGACTTCAGCGGCAACGTTGTGGTGGAGATCCTCAATTCCACCAGCAATTTTGAGGTGGACCGTGTGTGGTATTTAACGCAGGACTACATGATGGATCATCGGGATATCTATATTGGCATCACCAGCAAGCCCAATGTGCTCAAGGCGTTAAAACAGTTCAACAGCGAACGTTACGGAGAACTCACCTGGGACTTTGCCGATCAGAACCCGGATGGAGCGGAAGTCAAGTTCTTGGGAAATTTGGCAGGCGCATCTTCTGCCGATACGGAGGACGGCTTGTTTTGGGACATGCTGATGGATCTGGCGGATTATCTGAGAACGCCGGATAATGAACTGCTGAAAGGATATGGGAAATACTATCAGTATCTCGCGGGCTGGTCGCAGTCGGGCGGATACATGAACCGGTTTTTGAAAACCTTTGCCTACAGCAAGGAAAAGGAAAACAGCTATTTTGACGGATATTTCTCCTGCGGCAGTGCGGTAAGCCTGATGCCGGATCTGAACCAATCCTATGGTCCCACGGGCGAAGCGCTCACAGAAAAGCTGGAAAAGATCACGGAGCCGTTTGTCGATGTGCATACCGAAAGCGAGAATCAGCTTTGGGGTAACCACGCGCTGCGCGGGCGCAACAGCGATCATCCGGATTTCAAATATCGCGTTTATGATATTGCAGGTGCGACGCATGATTCCAAAGAGTCTCTTCTGGAGTGCTACCGGGATGATGCGGATTTAGAAAAGTGCGGCATTTCCTTCCAATATCCCGGCGTGGAGAACCATCCGAACGATTTTCCGTATCATCTGGTGTTCCATAGCGCATTGGATGCCTTGTATCGCTGGGTGCGCGAAGGGGTGGCCCCGATGGTTTTACCGCGCATTGAAGCCGACCCGGCGCTGAAAAACTTTACGGATGCCACCGGCAATGCCGTGGGCGGCTGGCGTTTGCCGATGATCGTGTATCCGCTTGCAGTGTACCATCCCGTCTGTGAGCCGTCTGCACCGGAAAATGCCTTTGGTGCAAGCCTGTTCGGCTATGTAGAGCCATACAGCAGGGAGAAAGCGGTCGAGCTTTATGGTTCGGCGGAGCATTACATGAAGCTGGTGGAAGAAGAAGCGCAGCGCTGTGTGAAAGATGGCCGTCTGCTGCCGCAGGATGTGCAGGAATGTCTGGATTACTGCAAAAAAGCAGTGGCAGAATGCGGTTTGGATGAAGTATAAAGGAGGACAGACGAATGGAAAATCTTGCAACAACACCGGAAACCATGACGCAGGAAAAGAAGAATAACCTGCTGGAGAAAGTGCTGAACATCATTTGCGATATTTTTTCTCCGCTGCTTCCCCTTATGACCACCGTCGGTCTGTTAAAGGGTATTTTGGCGATGTTGACCTCGATGAATGTGCTTTCTGCAGAGGGCGGTACTTACACGGTGCTGTATAACATTGCAGATGCATTTTTCTACTATCTGCCTGTGTTTTTGGCCTTCTCTGCAAGCCAGAAGTTCAAGGTGAATATTTTCGCATCCGTTACCGTGGCGCTGTTCACCGTGCATCCCACCATTGTCGCGGCAATTGCGGGCGACACATTGACCTTCTTGGGCTGGAAGGTGCCGAACGTCACCTATTCTTCCAGTATCATCCCGATGCTCCTTGCCATCTTCTGCCTGATCTATTTGGAAAAGCTGGAGAAGAAGGTGCTTCCGGAGCTGCTGGAAGGCATTCTGGGGCCGCTGTTCTCGCTTGTGATTCTGGTTCCGCTGACCCTGTTTGTGTTGGGCCCCATTGGTTCGACGATTTCCAACGCCATTGCGTCGGGCTACAATTTGCTCTATGAAATCAGCCCTGTTGTGGCAGGCATCATTCTGGGTGCGTTGATCCAACCCATGGTATCGCTGGGTCTGCACTGGGGCCTGATCCCGATCGCGATCAACAACATTGCAACGACCGGATCGGACACCATCCTGTCGTTGGTTGCACCGGCCGCGTTTGCCGTAATGGGCGTATCGCTGGCTACCTGGCTGCGTGCGAAGGATAAGAAACTGAAGGTGCTTGCATTTGGCGCGGCAATCTCCGCAATCTGCGGCGAAACTTCCCCGGCGCTGTTCGGTGTGCTGGTGCCGTATCGCAAAACGCTGCTGTTCACCAGCATTGTGGGCGGCATTGGCGGTGCGGTCATCGGCGCAACCGGCGGCGCAGCAAGATCCTTTGCCATGCAATCGGTTTTGACGCTGCCGATTTATATGGGCCCCGGGTTCACAGAGCTGCTGATTACCTGCGGTGCGGCTGCAGTAGCGGGATTCGTTCTGGTCGCCCTGTTCGGTTATGAGTCCAAGCGGGAATTGAGCGGCGCAGAGGCACAGTAATTTGGTCGGTCATGCCTGTTAGGAACAGAAAATATAGTGAAACAGCCGGGATACATCAGAAGTTGATGTATCCCGGCTGTTTTTTATCAATTGTTAAAACTGTCGATTGAGCAATATATTGCGTGCGTATGCAATTGGTTGCATAGAAAATAACGGAGGCCATACGGATGAAATGACTGAGGGATGGATTTTGGCAGAAAAGTTATCTGGTTCCGAACAGCTAGGGTACAAGAGCTTTGTTCAGTGCAGGTCTAAACAGGGCTTCTGCTAATTTTTTCTGTGCTGCCACTTTTATTTGACAGGTGCAGATGGGCTTGTTGAAGCCTGTGCGTTTTTTTATTTCCATCCAACAAATGACCGTGTGCTGTTTGAGCAAGAAGACAGAAGCTTGCAGCAAGGTTTTTAATAGAAAAAACCCGAAATTCTTTGTGGATTATGCTGCTTTCCGTGAGGTTCGCTGTCCTGTTATTATAAGGATAGATGAACCTGGGATAGGTGTTGCGTATAGCAAAAATGGGGGGCGTAAACCATGGTCAAACGGTCATTGTTGTATCTGCGGAGAAAATACAAGCGCAGTGTTTTGCTGCTTTTGCTGCTTTTCGTTATTTCCTTTTGTTTATCTGTGGGCATTTGTGTCTGGCGCAGCATTGGTGCAGTGACGCATGAAATCCAGCAGACGCTTGGCACCAGTTTTGTTGTCCGCATGCATGTATCGCTGACGCATCATCCGGCCAATCTCGAGGATGTGACCGAGCCGGACGGCACGACGCGCAAGGTGTACACCGGGCCGCATCTGGATGATAATACGATCGAGAAAATCATGCAGATCGACGGCATCAGTGCCTATAATGCGGACAATTATCTGGAGGCCTATCCGCATATGGATAATCTGCAGCTTGTGCCGGGCATGTGGAATTTGGATTTGCAGGACAGAGAGGCGCATCCCGAAGATTACGCGGACGATGAGCGAATCACAGAAGAGTA
The DNA here is from genome assembly GCF_963927765.1 of uncultured Agathobaculum sp. Lineage (NCBI taxonomy): Bacteria > Bacillati > Bacillota > Clostridia > Eubacteriales > Butyricicoccaceae > Agathobaculum > uncultured Agathobaculum sp. The sequence continues at coordinate 3,982 of NZ_CAWVCU010000090.1, forward strand.
TGCGACGATGCGGTCGCGGGCAACGATGCTGTATGGGAATAGCGATACTTCGCTGGCGGCTAAATTCCGCACCGGGGCCTTTGAACTGGCGGAAGGACGGCATATCCGTCCGGAGGATCGCCATGTTGTCCTGCTTTCGGATAAACTGGCGGAACTTAACAATCTGCAAATCGGGGATATGATCAGCATGACGGCTCGGGACGGCGGTGTGTTTACCGGGAAAGCGTTGTCCGTTTTGGGGGAGGCCCAGCAGCTTACTATCGTCGGCTTTTTCCATGTCAATGGCTACCAGCCGACCGGAAGGTATGTTTCGGAAGATGATATGACCTATAACTGGGCGTTTACCGATCTGGATACGGTAAAGACGCTGCGCAGCGCAAATGAGCAAGCCCAGTACGGGGCAAATTACGATCAGGAACCGCAATATCAGAATGTGACCTTTTTCGTGGACAACCCCAAGCAGCTGGACGGGATCGTCGATCAGGTCAAACGCATGGATACCATTGATGTGGGCTCTTATCAGATCGCTGCAGACGACACGATGTATAAATCTACGGTAGATGCGCTCCAAAGGATCCGCAATCTCATTGTGGGTGTTGTGGGGATTATTGTCATCGGCTGCACCATCATTTTGTTCGTTGTGTTTACCATGTGGGTTGGCAGCCGAAAAAAGAGATAGCCATTTACCTGTCACTGGGGCTTGGTAAAGTCTCCGTTGTTGGTCAGTTCGTACTGGAGGCTGCACTGGTTGCGGTGTTGGCCGGTGCGTTGGCGTTTGGAACGAGCCAACAGGTACCGGAACAGATTGGCAGCCGGATGCTTGCATCCACCATCGAGAAGGCGCAGCCGCAGGAACGGGAATACACACGGGAAGAACTACATCAGGCGGCGATGTCGGGCACGATGAACGAGCTGATGGCGTATGAAAGCAGCGAGTATGTCGGCCCGAATCAGATTGATTTCTCGTTCCGGTTCGCCGATTTTCTGATTCTGCTGGCACTGGAGATGCTGATTATCGTTGCGGCGATCTGCAAGGGCGGATCATTTGTTTTCAGCTTGCAGCCGCGGCAGATTTTAACGACACTGCGATAGGGGGCGTATTATGCCAACAACAAAACGTGCATGGCTTTATGTGATTCGCAATCCCAAGCGGACAGTGCTGCTGCTGATCCTGCTGGTCGCGCTGATGACCATTTCGCTGCTGGGGCTGGCGCTTTACTCCGCGAGCGGCGACGCGGTCAAAGAGCTGCGCAGCAGCATCGGCGGATATTTCACGATTCAGCAGTCGGCCGAGGGCACACAGAAAACCGATGAGCAGCTGCTTGAACAGGTGCGCATGCTGGACAACGTCAGTAAGATCAACGGCGTGGATACTTACTATATGTACTGCGACGGGCTTGACCTTGTCCCCGGCTCATACAGCGGTACGGGATTGCCCGGCGAATATGTGCCCAAGTTTATCGGCTGCACGGAGTCCGCGCTGCACGAGCGGTTCGTTGCCGTTTCATATCAGCTGGCGGATGGGCGGCACATTACGGCCGAGGATAAGCACAAAGCGATGATTTCCAAGGAGATCGCGGAGCTGAACGGCCTGTCGGTCGGCGATACGCTGCATGCGAGCATTGTGGAGGGCGTAGCTGGCTGGCAGCCGGAACACGCCGGAACACAGGTGGATTTCGAGATCGTGGGCATCTATCTGGTGACGCGCAGCGAACCCGTCAGTCCGAGCACGCCAGAGAGCGAATTACAGGAAAATGTGATCTTTACTGATATCAACACGGCCAAAGAGCTGTACCAGCTGAAGTTCCCGGACCGGACAGCAGAGCAGTACAATTACAGCTCAGGGCTCATGCTGTTTCTAGATGATCCGGCGCAGATGGAGCAGACGGTGGCTGATCTGAAAAGTCAGCCCTATGCGGAGTGGGACAGCTTTGTGCTCTCGGAGAACAACGCTCGATACCAGCAGACAGCAGGCACGATCCAGAAGGCCGAGACGATCAGCTTTTTCCTGCTGATCGTCATTCTGCTCCTCAGCGTTGGCATACTGGCGCTTATCCTGCTGATGTGGACGCGCGAACGCATGACCGAGGTCGGCATCCTGATCTCGCTGGGCATTTCGCCGAAGGGCATCACGGGACAGATCGTGCTGGAGAATTACTATGTCGCGCTGCCGGCGTTTCTGATTGCTGCACTGCTGAGCTTGAGCCTGTCCGGCGTGATCGGGAACGCGATCGGCGGGCTGCAGCAGCGCGTCGCGATCGCGCGTGCACTGGCATCAGCTGCACCAATCATCCTTGCGGATGAGCCGACCGGCAATTTGGATGAGGACACAGCGCGCGACGTAACCGAGTTGCTGGTCGAACGCGCGCGGTCGCTGAATAAATGCGTTATCATTGTCAGCCACTCGAACGAGGTTGCGGCGGCGGGGGATGTTATCCTGCGGTTCTCACATGGGGAGATCGAGGTGACATAGAATGGAAAACGTGCATTACTGTACTTGAGACGAAAATATAAGAGAAGTATTTTGCTGCTTTTATTGTTATTCACTATTTCATTCAGCCTTGCCGTTGGGGGGACTGTGTGGAACAGCATCAGTGCGGTCACGCATGAGATCCAACGGCAGCTAGGGATGAGCTTTGTGTTCAAAATGCCGGCGCTTGATCCGGAAAATACGGAGTACTATCAACCGGTTACCTTGCAGGATAGTAGCACTACCAAGGCATATATGGGCGCGACACTAGATCAGAGGCTGGTAGAGGAAATTATGCAGGCCGCGAGAAACGGCAGGGGTGGGGGAACTGTTCACATACGACAGCGGCAGTTACGCTGGGCCGGATACCATTGACTTTTCTTTCGAATTTATGCAGCTGCTGGTGCTGACCGGGAGGGAACTGCTGATTATCCTAGCCGCAATCTGCAAGGGCGGCTCGTTCATCTTTCAATTGCAGCCGTGGCAAATCCTGACGACCTTGCGATAGGGGACAAAATGAACAAAAGAAAAAGCACTGATTTCGTTCAAAATCAGTGCTTTTTGGTGGTTGCGGGGGCTGGACTTGAACCAACGACCTCCGGGTTATGAGCGATGAAGCGAAAGAACAGAACAGCCGAATACACTGTATATAGATGAATAGCGGATAAAATAAACTATATATAGTGTGCGAGTAAAAGCAGGGCAGTTGTGCTTTAGGAGAAGAAGAACAAATAAAGAACAGCGGCTTGTTTCTTGTCGTAGTTTCTGCTATACTCGCTTTAAGGCACTGCCACCAGACGGCAGGCGGTCGGCTACTCCCTTGCGAAAGGGGGTGATAGCGATTGTGGGAAAGCTCTTTCGGCTTTGCGTATGCACGG
>NZ_CAWVCU010000091.1:0-8599 GCF_963927765.1 uncultured Agathobaculum sp.
GTATACTAAACATAAGAGAATATTCAGATTTTTTTCAGATAAGGAAGTGTCTTCTATGGCGGAAATCATTGCCATCACCAATCAGAAAGGCGGCGTCGGAAAAACGACCACAGCATCTGCTCTCATCGCGTCGCTATCCGAGCGCGGATATAAAGTTCTTGGCGTCGATCTCGACCCTCAGGGCAATCTTGGTTTCAGCCTCGGTGTGGACATTGAGAATGTGCATACCATGTATGAAGTATTCAAAAAACAGCTTCCCATCGATCAGGTCATTTGCCCGATGACCTATGGCGACCTCCTCGCCTCCAACATCCTGCTCTCCGGTGTAGAGCTGGAATGCAACAAACCTGGACGCGAATATATGCTCAAAACCGAGCTTTCTCTGGTTTCTGACCGCTACGACTACATCATCATTGATACGCCTCCGGCGCTCAATCTGCTGACCGTTAACGCATATGTTGCTTCGGACAAGCTCATCATCCCGATGGCGCCCGAAATCCTCAGTCTGCTGGGTGTAACACAGATCAAAGAGACCATTGAAACCGTGCGGCAATATTACAACCCGAGCCTCAAGGTGATTGGTATCCTGCTAAACAAATTCAATGCACGTTTGAACCTCAACCGCGACGTGCTAGAACTTTCTCAGCAGATTGCCAAGCAGCTTAACACAAAGGTTTTTGAAGCCAAAATTCGCCAGAGCGTTATGGTAGCCGAAGCGCCTGCCCACGGAGAAAGCATCGTTTCCTATTCCCCCACTTGCAAGCCTGCTATGGATTTTGTCGCACTCGTGGACGAAATCCTTGCTGATAAATCCTAAACCACGGAAGGAAAGTTGAAAATGCCATCCAAACGAAGCAACAAAACTGCACGTGTGCTGAACCTGATTGCAACTCCCAGCGAAGCCACGCCAGTCGAATCAGAACAGACGACTACCCCCGCAACTCCTGCAGAAGCACAACCTGCACCAGCAGAACCTGCCAAGGAGAAAAAGCACACCAACACAACCAAACAGAAGAAATCCTCTAAGGCGGCGGCAGTCACCCCGGCACCTGAAGAACCGGCGCAAGAATCTCCTTCTGTGGCTCCGGAAGAATCCCCTACGGCAGAGCAGCCGCAGGCAGCCCCTGTCCCTACACCACAGCCCGTAGTCCCGATTGTACAAACGGTCCGGGAAAAGGAACAGCAGGTTTCCGACGATATCAAATCAGGGTTATTGCAGGCGCTGATTGAGGCGGAAGCACCTGCGCAGCCGTCCGAATCACCCGCAGCTGCGGAATCCCAAGCGCCGGTCGCAGAGGATACCGTGATACAAGAGGTCGAAGAGAGCCCGGTCACTGCGTCAGAAGCCATGACGGCATCTATCCCAGAACCGGAAACCGATCCGACTCCAGTGATTCCGCAAGCCCCCGCACCTGAGGCTATTTCCTCTGCTGACGAACCTCCTGCACCTGTACAGCCTACCGTAAAAATGCCCCAGCCGGAAGCACCTGCCGAGCAGATTTATACCCCTACTGGGGAACAAGACGTAGAATATACCAATGTTCTGCAAGAATTGGTGGAGGAAACTTCGGTGTATTATACCACCAATATGCTGCATTGCCAATGCCAGCGCTGCATTGCCGATATGAAAGCACTCGCGCTGACCAATCTGCCCTCTAAATATGTAGTGCTGGAAAAATCCAAGCGCGCCGCTTATATGAGCGTATATGCTGCCCGCTATGAAAAAGAACTATCTGTGCAAATGATGCGTGCTTGCGTCATCATCAACGAGCATCCACATCATTGAGTACAAAAAATCCTGCGTCAACCGACGCAGGATTTTTTGTTTCTATTCATGCCGAAACTCCGGCATTATTTTTCGTTTTCCTTGCGGAGCATCTGCAGCAGCTGCATCGGAGATTCCTTCTCCTGTGCGGCCGAACGGTTCTCCCGCTGTGCCTCCACCAGCTCCGTCCGAAGCACCGCAATATCACGCGGCGCATCCACCGACAAGCGCACGCGTCCCTGCCCGATTTCCTGAACCGTGACCACGATCCGATCGTCAATCGTAAGAGACTGGCCTTCTTTTCGTTGCAGGATCAGCATGCTCCGTCATCCTTCTTTCTCAGCGATGACAGTGGGCATCGCATCTCATACTCGTCCAGAATCACCTGCCGCGCCTGCCGCGTCTGATCGTTCAGCACAACCGGGCATCGCAAATTGACCGTACTTTTGGAAACAGGGTTTTCCACCCTGCACAATACATAATAGCACAAGTCCTCACTTTGATCGACGCCCAGCCGTTGCAATTCTTCCTGCGGCAGCACAGGGCGGTATTCCGGCATCACCATGAACGGATTGAGCAGCGTAAACGCCAAAAATGGTGTTGTTACACTTTGCAGGCATAGCAGGAAGTCCTCCTCTTCCGAAAAAGAGAGGAGGACAAATTCCTTTTCCTGTTCAAATCCAAACAAGCCATCCGAAAAGCGGAGCGTTGTGCTGTCATCAATATTTAACTCACCAAAATATTTGGTTTGTATTTTCATATTTTGCTCCTTATTAAGCCTGTTCATCTAACGGCACATAATCCGGATCTGCAGACGGTGGAACGTAGACCGGCCCGCCAATATATTTGATGATAACATCCGGCTGCTGTGTAACAGTAAACTCAATGTTGCCCGGAATGAATTCTACGTTTCCTTGATCCATCCGCCAGTCGAAATTAAGCTTATCCATTTCATACCGAATATTGAGTTCCCCGCCATCCCAAGAAATATCCGGTCCGGTCGTGGGCAGCCACTTCATCGCAAAATCGGTATTGACCTGCTGCGATTCCATCGCAAACTGAGAAATCAGCTGTTCTCCGATCTTTGCCTCCAAGAGTAAATCACCCCGACGAGCATAAGTTGCAGTGGTGTCGTAAACCTTTTGCTGTCCGCGCTGCGCCGCCTGTTCGATGCTCCGCATCGCAGTCGGCGACACCGAATTGCGCGCCTCGAACGTGTCGATATTCACTTTGATCGGCTTGCTTCGAATCTGCAAGCCTCCCTGATTTCTGGAAATCTCCAAATCAACCGTCGAACGCTTATAGTCCAGCCGTGCATGGTTTACCTTCATCTCCAGTTCTATCGGAACCGTTTTTATTTCGATCAGTCGCTCCATCCATCCATCACTCTTTCTCTTTTATTTACGAAGTTTTTTGTTAGCTCATATAGTCAATGAAGGATTGCGACAAAATATCATTTCCCACTCGAAGTGCCGCATTGTAACTATACTGTGCATATGCAAATGTTGTCAGTGCGTCGGCCAGATCCACGCGATCCAAGCCCTCATACTGCGTCTGCAACGTATCGCCGGTTGAGGTCAGGCGTGTATCATTGGATTTGAGGAACTGCGCCTTGGTGTCCAGCTTAGTCCACTCAGCACGGAAATCTGCATTGGACTCCTGTAAATTTCCGAACAGCGCTTCTGCGCGCTCCGAATCGGCAGGATTCAAAGCACCTGTCTCAGAATCTGCACGAGAGTAAATCTCGCCCAGTTCCGCGATCGCGCTGATCATGTTGTTTGGTACACCATCCCCATTCGTACCATATCCCAGCAAGCCAATACCGGAGATAGCGGAATTGAATGCCGTCGACGGCACCACCTGCTCATTCTCGTCCAACTGCATGCCCAGACCAATGTCGACATATGCAGCCTCGTTTGCCATTTCCTTAAAGGCTTCCTCATTAGCGGGATCATTTACATCCAAACCGCGGAACAGCAGCTTTCCGTCTTTCAACTCAAACGGAGCATTCTCACCATCCGTGCCTGCGAAGATAAATTTATCGCCGTACTGCGCATTGAGCGTCTGTACCATGCCCTCTGCAATGCCCTTGAGCGTCTCGCCCAACTGCTGGCGCGCGCCTGCCTTGCTATCATCCTGTCCCTGCTCCGCCGCATCCAGCGCATCCAGATACTGCTCCTGTAACTTCTGCAAGCTGCTGCCTGCGGCCTCATACTTGCTGATCATTTCCTCGCTCATACTCTGTTGAGCTGTATTGCGGGCGTATGACGAATGCAGACGGAAAGACTGCGTCGCCAAAGACGGCGATTCCGCATAAGACGTAAAACGCCGTCGTGTCAGCACCGTATTCATCGACTGATATTGATTGAGCGTAGCCCGCGCCAAGTGGCTACGATAGGTACGCAGCGTACCGTTTGTGGTAACACGTATCATAATTTCCCACTACTCCTTTCTATCAGCGTCCAACAACGCCCATACCGTTGATAACCTTATCCATCGCTTCGTCCAGCGCAGTCATCAAGCGGCAGGCTGCCGAGAACGATTTTTGATATTGCAGAAGGTTAATACCCTCGTCATTCAGATCCACGCCCGATACGCTGTCACGGCTGGTATTGATCTCATCCGCCGCTGTCGCGTAAGTTTCATAGATCGTGGAAGTTGTGTTGATATGCGAACCCAGCACACCCTCCATATTAGAGTAGCAGCTCTCGATGTTACCCTTATAGATATTGGAGCTGGCAACCGTTCCACCAATCTTGCCGGCACCCATTTTGAAGTCATCTGTCGCCGCACCCTGATCGTCTGTGATCTGGATATCCGTCACCAGACTGCATAATACGCCGTCATCAATATTGCCATCGTTGGCTGTCATCGTGATAGAACCATTATCCACATTCACATTTGCAAACTGAGCCAAATCCGGATTTGCTGTGATAGCGGCCTGCAAATTTGCCAGCGTCGCATCCGCATCCGCACCGGACTGGAAGCTTACCGTTACGGTATGCTGCTGATTCATGCTGTCAATATAAGTGATCTGTGCCTGCAAATTCTGTCCAGCGGCACCCGTTTGCTCCAACTTTCCGCTGGTAAACGGTGTGTTATCTTGCCGGACAATATCCGTGGCTTTATAGCCGTATGCCTCATTCAAAATGTTCATGAAGCGGTTGATATTATCGTTTTCCGTACTGCCTGCCCCCGGTTTTGTTGAAGGTACAATCGTTGTCTCACCAGTCTGCCATTTGTCAGACAGTGATATATTCGACGCAGTAATTACCTTGGTCGGGTTGTCCGGATCGTCACCATCCGCCACAAACAGGTTGCCCGCGCCCTCAATACCCAGATCAACAAGCGACTCGCCATCTGCATTGGTGGTGTTGACCCGGTTCATTTCGGTTGCCAGCTTGTTGGCCATCATGTCCAGCGAGTGCATATAGTACGGGATGCCACGGATATTACTATAAGCGGCATCCGTGCTGAATTCACCAGAGCCAACCAGCATCTGGCGGGTGGACTCAAGCGCACCGTAACCCATGCCGTCCGTAATTGCACCTGCATTGCTCACCGCTGCTGGCGTGGATTTCTGTGTATTGAAAGAAATCTGTGCACCGCCAGCCAACTCCATGTTGGTGATATTGAACGCATCCCCACCCTGCTGTTTGGAAATCATACTGATTCCATTGCTTGCCAAATTGACGGTGAAACGATCTTTCAACGTCGGGTCATCCTGCAACGCTTGCTGCAAACTCGCCAGCGTAGCATTCCGGGCTTGCTGAACAGAGTTCGCATCATTCAGATCGGCAGGAGCAGTCACATTGAATGTAATGTCAACAAACTTCTCGCTTCCCGTCTCATCCGTATAATTGACTCGAATGGTTTGAGGTCCGCTTGTCACACCATCCCCAAAGCTCAGTCCGCCAATCGTGAAGCGAGAGGAAGTATTGGACGTCTGGGCACCGTCCGGATCATGCAGTTCGCTGACATTCAGGAACATATCCGGGTCATCTTTGACCAAACTCAGTTCCGCACGGCTAATGCCGTCAATCAACGTCTGGCCCGGCTTGCCGGTCGTCTGATCCACCATTTTGATGGTCAGCTTTTCTACTTCAAAACCCGCACCGACATCTTCCTTGCCATAGGTGACGTCAATCTTCATGTACTCGGAAAGCGAGTCGATCAACGTATTACGCTGGTCGCGCAGTTCCAAAGCAGAATCACCGTTGATATCCGCAATACGAATCTGCTCGTTCAAATCCTGAATTTTTTGCAGGATATTATTGGTATCTTGAATATCCTCATTATACTGCTGCAGGATATTGTCATAAACCTGCTGCAGCTTGGACGCGCTGGAGTTGAGCAGCGTACACAGATCCTGCGCCGATTCACGCATCAGTGTCTCAAATTCCTGTTCGCCCACATGACTGCCCAGCTCGCTGATACGGCTGAACAAGTCCTGCAACTGGGTCACAATACCCTCTTTATCAACATTGTTGATAACGCTTTGCAACTGGTCAAGTACGTTCAGCGTCGCATCAGTCGAACCGACACTCGACATTTCCTTACGGAAACGGATATCGAGATACGGGTCGCGCAGCTGCGACACACCCGCAAGCATAACGCCAGAACCAACCGAAGCCGAACTGCTCGAGTGATACAAACCCGAACTATTCGTAATAAAGCTGTACTGATCAAGCTGCTGACGGGTATATCCTGCCGTATTGATATTGGAAATGTTCTGTCCGGTTACATTGAGCGCCATCTGACTGGCAATCATACCAAGTCGTGCTACTGTAAATTCACCAAAAGTCGCCATATCGGCGGTACCTCCTCTTCAGTCATGCATGGAAATCCGTGTGCGCACCACTGACAGAAGCCGTATGCTCCTTCGTCTGCACCGGATCAAATCCTAAATTGGTCATCATACCTTCCACTTCATGCAAGCTGCATTCCAAAGCAGAACGCGCCACCTCAGCCGCGCCTTGCAGCACACGATACTGCGTCGTCAGCGCCTCTCCGGCCACTTTCAATTCCTGACGCATTGCCTCATCCTGTACATGCTCCGGCAGCTGCGCAAGCCGAACATTTTCCAGTCCTAACTCCGCCTGCAACTTGATACGGCGCTGATCCGCGTTACGCAGCGCCAGAGACAGCGCTTGCTCCCGCTTCATACATTCGCCCAGTTTCTCCAGGTCATCCGTGCGCACCGCAGAAGCAACATTCTTTTGCGTCTCCGTCAAATCCTCCAGCGTGTGCGTGAGGTCACGAATCAACTTCAGCATATCTTGAAAGCTACTCGCCATCAGCACACACCTCCAAACAGCATAATCTGCGCCGCCAGACTATCAATGTCAATCTGATAGTCACCGTTTAAGACTTGCTGCCGGACTTGCGGCACTTCCTCGGACTGCTGCGTCCGCACCTCCTGCGAGAGGCGACTGGACAGCTCCAAAGAAAAACGCTGATCCTGAGAATAGTGCGCGGTTTTCAGTTCCACGCTGTCATATTGTCCGGAAGAGCGGTATTGCCCCTCCACACTTTCCATTTGCATGTGTGGCCTCTGGAGAGGGGTCATTCCTCCTGTTTTCGAAACCATCATCATCGGTCAACTCCTCTATTCCTCATTACTACCACATAGCTTTTGTTGCTACAGATATTTATTTTATCGGAAAGAAACAAAAAAAAATAAGCGTTAAACTGCATTTTTTGTTTAACGCCTATTTTTTTATTAAGAGTAACCCATCTTACCTATTGGAATTGCTCAAATGCCGCACCAGCACGCCCGCAATATTTTCACAGGACGCCTGTTGCATCACCGCGCCAATATTGTGCGCAACCATCGGCATGCCGTAAACCACGCAGGAATCCTTATCCTGTCCGATCGTATACGCACCCTGCTTGCGCATTTCCAGCAGCCCCTTCGCGCCGTCGCTTCCCATGCCGGTCATGATGATGCCCACCATACGGCACCGAACGTTCTGTGCCATCGACATAAACAGGGCATCTACTGACGGGCAGTGCCCGCTGACCTTTTCTCCCGGCAGACAGGAAACCGTATATCTGGTACCGTTGCGCACCACGCGCATCTGCTTATCGCCCGGCGCAATCAGCACCTGCCCGCGCACAATCTCATCTCCGTGCTCCGCTTCCTTGACCGTCATCTGGCAGATTCGGTTGAGACGTTCGGCATACATCTGCGTAAATCCGGGCGGCATATGCTGCACGATCACCATGCCCGGTATATTGGCAGGCAGACGGCGCAGCACCTCAAGCGTCGCTTCGGTGCCGCCGGTCGACGCGCCAAGGCCGATAATCACATCCGTCGGCGCCGTGCCAAGCTTGAGCGGCAGGGACGGTGTCCGGTTCGCAGTGACCGCCGGACGCAGAGGTGGACGGCGCACCCGTGCGCACGAAGCCACAACAATTTTATTGGCCAACGCTTCGATAAACCGATCGTTCCCATCAGCGGTATCCGGCTTGCGCACGAAATCCACCGCGCCAACTGCCATTGCATCAAAAACGCGCAGATTCAGAGAGGAAACCAGAATAATCGGAATCGGATGGACCGGCAATATATCCTTAACGAAATCAATGCCGTTCATACCCGGCATTTCCACATCCAGCGTCATCACATCCGGATTAAGCAGCGGAAGCTTTTTGCGAGCATCCATTGCATTAAACGCCTCTCCCACCACTTCAATATTGGGATATCGTGACAGACCGTTCTGGATGATGCGGCGCGCAAGCATTGAATCATCTACAATCATCACACGAATTTTCTTCGTGTCAAATCCCATTGTTCCCACCCTTTCAAACCTTTTGGAACGTCGCCGGACGCAA
>NZ_CAWVCU010000092.1:0-3115 GCF_963927765.1 uncultured Agathobaculum sp.
ATTTGTCGAATTCTCTGGCAAAGGATTATATACCACAAATGTAGAACCAAAACAACAAAGGTAACAACATTGTTGTCATACTGATACCGGAATGAAACTTCCGTTTTTTCTTTCCCCACTTGCCCCATTACATGCCCTGATTATGGGCATTCTTCCGCCATTCCTACGCAAGGGGGACGGTGCGCTTCCTCCCCGCCGGATGATACCACGTGATAACGCAGCAAATTAAAAATCACACATCTCCGGTTTGACAAATCCATACTGTGATGTCATAATATAGAAAACAACGCTTTTTTCAAGCTTGTTTCAAAGAATGAAAGGGTGGGTTTCTCTATGTACAAAAAGCTTTTCAGTATGTTGCTTGCGGCAAGTCTGGCATTGTCTCTGACGGCCTGCGGAGGGGGCAGCGAAAGCACAGTCGATGAGAGCGATGATATTTCGTCTCCCGCGACGACTTCCTCGCAGGAAACCACGTCGGATTCGAGTTCCTCAGACTCCTATTCCGACAGTGGCTCCTCGTCTTCCTATTCCTCCTCTTCCTCGAGCAGCCGCTCTTCGGATATTGATCCCGATGACTACTCGTTTGAGGACTACTTAAAGGATAACGACCCGGATTCTTATGAATTCTATCAGGATTTGGAAGAAGGCTGGAATTCCGGCGAATGGGATTCGGAAAACGGATTTGTTTCCGATGACAGCTACAACTCCGACAATGACTTTGAGGACTACCTGTACGAAAACGATCGTGATTCCTATGATAGCTATCAAAGCTTGGAGGACGGTTGGAGCTCCGGTACTTGGGACTCGGAAAACGGATTTTTCCAATAAAAGGAGAAGACTAAAATGAAAAAGTTTTTCGCACTGCTCCTTTTGGCGTGCTCCTGCGCGGGCTTGCTGGCAGCCTGCGGCTCGTCCTCTTCGGACAGCGGCAGCCCGATTCCCGGCATCAGCGAACGCGAATATGAAGAAGCGCGGCAAGCCGTTATAGACGCCGACCGCGAATGGCGCGACGAAAACCTGTTTTAAACCAGAAAACAGCGATTGGCATATCACCATACCAATGAAAAACGGGGCAGCAATTTGCTGTCCCGTTTTTCTGTTTGACAAAGCTGCTCCGCCGATCGGTCCAATGATTTTTGCGTATTTGGTATTTGCAATCCTCTGTAATTGCGCTATGATGTAAATAACAATGATCCACACCATAAGAGGGGCATGCGTATCATGAGCACGAAATCAGAAAAAATGTGGAAAAAGATTTTTGATTTACTTCCGTCGCGGCAGAAACTGGGGTTCTTCTGCGTTCTGATTATATTAGGCGTTTCGGCTGTCTTGAGCCAGTTTACACCGCTCGCCATCGGTTATCTGACCGACAGCGTATTAGCCGGTGAGCAGGTCGCATTCTGGTCGGTTGTGCCGATTTTGATTGCGATTTTAGCGGTCAATGTGATCAATGAGATTATCAAGGTGGTGCGCCGTCTGATTGTGGAGGATACCGCAACGCAAGCGGAAAAAAAACGCGCGGCAAAAAGCCGCTACGTCACTGCTGCTGGCACCGCTTTCCTACTTCCGCAGCCATATGACCGGCAATATCCACGGCAGGCTCAACCGCAGTCTGGAAGGTACGGTCAAGCTGATTAAGCTGTTGTTTATGGACTTTGCACCCGCGGTGACCACTGGTGTGGCTGCCGTTGTCACCATCTTTTTGCAACTGCCTGTGCCAGTCGCCTGCCTAGTCGTTCTGGTCATTCCCATCGGCACGTTTATTGTCCTGCGGCAGATCAGCACGCAAAAAGGTATCCGTGTCGAACTGATGGAAACCAAAGCAGATCTGGACGGAACCATGGTGGAGCTATTGGGCGGCATAGAAACCATCCGCGCGCTGGATAGCGCACAGGCCGAAAGCGCACGCATCCAGACCTGTTCCGAGCAGCTGCGAAAAAAGGAGATGCGGCATCACAAGGCAATGGCGTTTTACGACTGTCTGAAGTTCATCAACGAGGCCTTGTTCAGCGTGGTCGTGATCGGCGCCTCGGTCTTTTTGGCCTCGCGACAAATCATTTCCGTCGGTACCGTGCTCACCGCCTATCTGTGCTTTACCCAGCTGACCGGACCACTGCGCGAGCTGCACCGAATTCTGGACGAGTTTTCCGAGTGTACGGTGTTGGCGGCGGACTATTTTCAAATGGTCGATATCCCGCTGGATTTTTCATATCAGGAACAGGCAGCTGCTCCAGATGCTGCTTTTTCATCCAATGATATCGAGATCCGCCATGTTCGTTTTTCCTACCCTGAAAAAACCGATCAGGCCATTTTACACGATATCAGCCTGTCCATCCCCGCAGGGAAATTCATCGGCATTGCAGGGCCAAGCGGCTGCGGCAAATCCACGCTCATCAAAATCATTGATAAGCTGGAACAAGCGGAAGGGGAAGTCCGTCTGGGCGGTGTTTCCTTATCCCAGCTTTCGCGACGGAATATCGCAGAGCATGTTGCCATCGTTCCGCAAACCCCGTTTCTGGTCGCTGACACGGTGTATCACAACATCTGCTATGGCATCGAGCGGGAGGTCAGTCTGTCCGAGGTGAAGGAAGCCGCGCGAAGAGCGAATATTGCATCTGATATTGAAAAAATGCCGAGCGGCTATCAGACTATGCTTTCGGAGGGCGGCCGCAACCTATCTGGCGGACAGCGGCAACGTATCGCCTTGGCACGCATTTTCTTGCGCAAGCCGAAAATTCTGATTTTGGACGAAGCGACCTCTGCTTTGGATAATACATCGGAAAAATGGATTCATCAGGAGATCGAGAAGCTCAAAGAAGAATGCGGCACGGCCATCTTGTCCATTGCGCACCGACTGTCCACCCTGCAAAACTGCGATGAGATCATCGTGATGGACAAGGGGGAGATCGTGGAACGGGGCACATTCCGCGAATTGGAACGCCGGCCGGGTATTTTCCGGGATATGGCGTTGGGCATCTTAAAGTAAAACACCACAGAAAAGTATATTTCAGTAAATCGGGCAAAGCAAAGGGCGCGTTGCAGAAATGAAATCTGCAGCGCGCCCTTTTATGCGCCGTCCAAAGGAGTATGTAGCCGATAGGTTGTGGAAAAACAA
>NZ_CAWVCU010000093.1:0-6346 GCF_963927765.1 uncultured Agathobaculum sp.
GCGCCCTCCTCTCTGTTATACGCGCGCCAAGGCGCGATTGTTATTCCTGCGGCTGGTCGGCGGCACGAGTTTTCTCGATTTCCTCCAGCAGATGCTTCTGCGTATCATCGAACAGCAGGCGCTTGTTGTGCGCAAAGTAGGCTTCGCACCCGAAATTCTGGATAAACCAAGAGGTAAAGTAATTCGCGGTCAGTTCGGTTGCAAACAGCACCATCTCCTGACTGTCCCCAATGGCTTCGTCAAGGAAGGCAAAGGTGTTTGCCAGCGCGCGGTCGGTCTGGTCGGCGGCATCCGCACGCGCTTGCACATCGGACTGAAATTTCTCCTTGAGGTAGTCGAATGTGCGTCCTGACGGGATTTTTTCCATTGACAGTCCTTGCCGGAAAGCATCCAGTCGCTCGGTCTCGCGGGACGCGATAAACAGTGCGTCGCGGTCGGTCGAACCGGCGGCGCGGCGGCGGGAGAGCGCGGCGCGCTTGTCGTCCAGCAGCGTGCCGAGCGTGGTTTCACCTTCGCGAATGCGAATGAGGTCCTGATGCAGCGCGTCGGTCAGACCGTCCTGACGGTAGGTTTCGCGCGCGCTGTCCGCCAGCCGGGACAGCAGCAGACCAAGTACGCCCAGCTTTTCGTCAAACGGCGCGCCGGAAAGCTCGGAGGCGCGCACGCGCTCCCAAGTGCCGTCGAGGATTTCCTCCACGCGGTAAACGCGCTTATATTTCTCGTATAATTGCAGATAATTTGCAAAATCGCTGGCGACGCGCGGCAGCTGCAAGTACTGCTCGACCACCTGCCGATCGACCGGTAAACCAAGCGTTTCATACACCTGCATTAGCTCGGACAAATCCTCCCAGCCGCGCGCGGTGACGAATTGCAGGCCGTCGGCCGTCGCTTCGACGCGGTAAAAATGGTCGCGCCGAATTTCCAGATAGGACAAAATCGCGCCGTGGATGCCGCGGCGATAGGCGTATTCCTTCCAGACCGCGAAATCTTCCTCCACGTCGATGCGCTTGACGCGGTCGAGCGTGACCACGTCGAACTCGCGCACGGACTTGTTGTATTCGGGCGGGTTGCCCGCGGCAACCACCACCCAGCCCGCAGGCAGCTGCTGGTTGCCGAAGGTTTTGCACTGCAAAAATTGCAGCATCATCGGTGTGAGCGTTTCGGAAATGCAGTTGATCTCGTCGAGGAACAAAATGCCCTCGGAAACACCCGTGCGCTCGATCTCGCGATAGACCGAGGCGATGATCTCGCTCATCGTGTAGGCCGTGACCGTGTATTCCTGCCCGCCGAACTTCTCGTGCTCGATATAGGGCAGGCCGAGCGCGGACTGGCGCGTGTGGTGGGTCAGCGTATAGGACACCAGTCCCACGCCGGTTTCATCCGCGATCTGCTCCATGATCTGGGTTTTGCCGATGCCAGGCGGGCCCATCAGCAGGATGGGGCGCTGCCGGATGGAGGGGATGCGGTATGCGCCGAACTCGTCGCGCGCGAGATAGGCGCGCAGCGCGTTTTTGATTTCATTTTTGGCTCGTTTGATGTTCATATCGGTTCTCCTATCTCGTCCTCGCGCAGCACGGCGCGGATCGCCCACGGCGGGACGTTTTCGGGATAAGCGCCGCCCTCAAGCATAACGAAGGCTGCGTCGTATTTGGGTCGCTTTTTCGGATAGATACCCAGCCCGTCGGTGAAGTAAATCAGCCCGCGCAGATGGTGGAACGCGCCCTCGCTCACCAGCCGGTCAACGTATTCGAACACCGGTCGGAAGTCGGTTGCCGACTGGCCGATCAGCTCAAAATGCTCCATATAATCCGCGAGGTCGCGGGCGTTCGTGATGCGTTTGTCCGCGCGGATCTGGTCGTCGCACTGTAAAATGCGCAGGTTAATGTGCCGGAAAAATCTTTCGCTGTCCTGTAACAGCTCGTAGGTGCGGGCAAGAAAGCTGCGCACCAGCTCGCCGGAGGTGGACATCGAGGTGTCAATCGCAATGACAAAATCCTCGATCTTGCGCACCTCGCGTGTCTCGAGCGGCTCGATCAGCGGCATGTTGCCGAAGTACCGCAGGCCATAGGCATAGTAGCCGTAGTCGAAGGAATCCGCGTCGACCGCGACTTCCTCGCGCAAGGCGGCGAACCGCCGCAGAAAGGCGCGGTAATCGGTCGTTTGCTGGGTGGTGACGGAGAGTTGCTCGCGCACAGCTTCGCCGCCCATCGCCTGATTGGAGAACACCGTCTCCATGGCGGTCTGGGTGCGCTCGGCGCGCTGCTGCCACTGTCTGTCCTGTTCGTCGTCGCCCTCTTCGGGCCAGAGCGAGTGCTCGTCGACCGCGAACACGCGCGCGAGGGTGGCGCAGTCATAAGAGTTCAAGCGGTTGCGGCGAAATTGGCGGTAGATTGCCTCGGCGGTCAGCACGGGCATCTCCGCGCGCAGGCTGCGGTACAGGTTTTGCCGCCGAACGGATGGCTTGTCCGCCTGCAAACAGCGGTAATCCAGCGTGTCCAGTATGCTTTCGACCGCCACATCGCACGCCAAATCCCACAGATCGCGGTCGCGGCCGCGTGTTTTGGCGGGGTGGCGGAGCAGGCAGTGGAACACGCTGTGCAGGTAGGCGCGATTGACACGCGGGCGACCACGTTCGAGCTGCTGCGCGAGCCATGCGCCGTTGAAATACAGGCTGCGCGCGTCGGTGGCAAGCGTGGCGGTATCAAAGCCGTCGGAGACGGCCAGTGCGGACAGCGCGACGTCCAGAAACGGCAGGCTCATATATAATTCGGTGCGGATGGAGAACAAAATCTCGCGCCCGAGGGCGTTCCAGCGTTCGCTTTGGGACATAGAAAAGCTCCTTTACAAATCGAAGGTTTTGGCGCGTCCTTTGGCGGCGCTTTTGCTGGAGGCAGCCAGCAGCACAGACAGCGCCGCGGTCTGCTCCTTTTCGCGGGCAGCGTTACAGGCAGCGTCCACATCGGCGGCGGTCAGGACGCCGAGCGACAGTAGAAAGGAAATCGCCGCGCTCTCGCCCGCAGCGGCGCAGGCGCGCAGCAGTGCGCCGCCATGCGCGCGCAGGCAGTCGAGGTAGGCCTCGCGCGCGGTATCGGACAGGGCGTAGGGCACAGCCAGCCGCCGCGCCGCAACCCGTGCAGCAACCGCAAAGTCGTGCCGCTCGAGCAGGCCGGTCAGTGCAAGGTCGTATTGCCGAAAACTGAGGATGCCCGCATCAAAGCACTGGCGGTAGCCGTAGCCCGCGCCATGGATGCGGCGCTGGAAGATGTGCGCGGGGGAGAGGTCTTCCAGTTCCTCTGTGTAGGCAGGAAACAGCAGGCGTGCGGGCGCGCCGCTGTTGAAACGCACATCCAGTTCGCCTGCGTGCTCGCCCAGCAGCTTTTGCAGGCAGGTCGGGGCGTTTGGTTCGGCACGCAGCACGATCGTGCGCAACGCACGGCAGTTCATCAGTGCGCCGCCGCCAAAATCCGTGACTGTTTGGGATATCGTGATGGTTTCCAGCCGACGGCAGTTGTAAAACGCATAGCTGCCCACGCTTTGCAGCGCGGCGGGCAGGAAAACCGACCGGATGGCGTTCGCGTCGTGCGTCGGCTGCGCGCCGCCGCAGGTAATGCGGACGGAAAATGATTCGCGTCTGGACAGGTCAGGTGCACGCTCGCTGAGCGCGTATGCGCCCAACTGCACGACAGGTGCGCCGTCGATTGCATCCGGCAGATGCACGGTATCATCGCGTGTCTCGCAGCGTAAAATGGCGATGCCGCCCGGAACCTGCGCACAGGCCAGCGAAAGATCGTTTTCGCCCTCGATTACATGCATCCTGCACCCTCCTTTTCGGATGATTTTCGTCTGGATTGATTATAGCACAGCCGCGCAAAGGCGGCAAGGCGGGACGTCCCGACAGCAGAATAGATTCTTATAATAAGAAAATATCAAGATAATAAAATATAAAAATTCTCAAATACACTTGACAAATGGATAAGATGAGAATATACTGTGACCATACTGATAAACCAATGACGAAGACGAGTAGCAGGGAGACCAAACCTCCAAGAGAGCCGCGGGTGGTGAGATCGCGGCAGGCAAGGACCCGGTGAATGGACTTTAGCAGGGCAAGGCGAACGGGGGCGACCCCAAGTAACTGCGACGGGGACTCCACCCGTTATCCGGGGAGCGCATATTGTTGGATATGCGAAAGTGAGCGGGCGCTTTTGGCGTCAACTTGGGTGGTACCGCAAGAGTTTGTTTTTTACAAGCTCCTGTCCCATGGATTTTCATGGGACAGGAGCTTTTTATTTTTGTTAACCCACATATTTCATATAAAAAGGAGAGAACCTACCATGGCAAAGATTCCGCACAGATTGTATTTAACCGAAGATCAGATGCCCAAGCAGTGGTACAATCTGCGCGCTGATATGAAGCAGCAGCCCGATCCGCTGCTTCACCCCGGCACGCATGAGCCGCTGCCGGAGGAGGCGCTCTATCCGATTTTCTGCGAAAAGCTGGCGCATCAGGAGATGGACAGCACGACCCGGTATTTCGATATTCCCGAGCCGATCCTCGATATGTATAAGCTGTATCGTCCGTCGCCCTTGTGCCGTGCGTACAATCTGGAAAAGGCGCTCGATACTCCGGCCAAAATCTACTATAAGTTTGAGGGCAACAACACCTCGGGCAGTCACAAGCTGAACTCGGCCATCGCACAGGCGTACTACGCCAAGGAGCAGGGCCTCAAGGGGCTGACGACCGAGACCGGAGCGGGTCAGTGGGGTACGGCACTCTCCGAAGCGTGCGCCTACTTCGGACTTGACCTCAAGGTTTACATGGTCAAGGTTTCCTACGAGCAGAAGCCGTACCGCAAGGCGGTCATGCAGACCTTTGGTGCGGATGTCACGCCTTCGCCGTCGAATACGACTGCGGCTGGCCGTGCGATCCTCGCGGAAAACCCGACGACCGGCGGCTCGCTCGGCTGCGCGATCTCGGAGGCGGTAGAAGTCGCCACCACGCATGAAGGCTACCGCTATGTACTGGGTTCGGTGCTCAATCAGGTGCTGCTGCACCAGTCGATCATCGGTCTGGAAAGCAAGCAGGCGATGGAGATGCTGGATGAATATCCGGATATCGTCATCGGCTGCGCGGGCGGCGGCTCCAATCTGGGCGGCCTGATCGCACCGTTCATGCAGGATAAGCTGCTGGGCAAGGCCGATCCGCGTATCATTGCGGTCGAACCTGCGTCCTGTCCGTCCTTTACCCGTGGCAAGTACGCGTATGATTTCTGTGACACCGGCCATGTGACGCCGCTGGCGCGCATGTACACGTTGGGCAACGGCTTTATGCCGGCGGCGAACCACGCGGGCGGTCTGCGTTACCACGGCATGAGCCCGATCCTTTCCAAGCTGTATCACGACGGCTACATGGAAGCGGTTTCCGCCAAGCAGACCGACGTATTCCAAGCGGCAACCCTGTTTGCCAAGGTCGAAACCATCCTGCCCGCGCCGGAATCCAGCCATGCGATCCGCTGCGCGATCGACGAGGCGATCAAATGCAAGGAAACCGGCGAGGCAAAGACCATCCTGTTTGGTCTGACCGGCACAGGTTACTTTGATATGTCGGCGTACGAAGCATATCACAACGGTACCATGACCAACCATGTGCCGGCGGATGAGGAATTGCAGACCGGGTTTGACACACTGCCTGCGCAGCCGGTATAATAAGGATAGCAACCAAGAGAAGGGGAGATGGCCGTGACCGCGGCAGAACAGTTGCTGGAACACTTGATCTCATGGGCGATCCTGCTGTTTGAATACGTCGGTGTGATCGTGATTATCGTCGCGGGCGTGCGGGGCGTGTGGTATTATGTGCACCGTGATCCATTGACCCGTCTGTCGCTTGCGAAAGGGTTATCCCTTGGACTGGAGTTTAAGCTGGGCAGCGAGATCCTTCGCACGGTGATTGTGCGCGAGTTCAAGGAGATTGGTCTGGTTGGCGCGATCATTCTGCTGCGCGCCGCGCTGACCGTCCTCATTCACTGGGAGATTAAGAATGAAGAACAGGCTGCGGTGGAGTCATCAAAGCAATAGGTAAAAATATACTGTTTCATCAGAGCCGCCGAAAGTGGGTTTCGGCGGCTCTGGTTTGCCTTGTCAGATCGGGTTTACAAAAATAAAAGAAAAATTTGAAAAAAAGATTGACAGCGGATGCGTATTGTGGTATTCTAATTAGGCAGTCGAAACTGAGTAAAAAAGTTCGGCTGAGAAACACAAGTGAATGATTTGCGCCAGTAGCTCAGCTGGATAGAGTGTTTGGCTACGAACCGCATACCCACCCTCTTGAGGGACACCACAAGTTAATA
>NZ_CAWVCU010000094.1:0-16511 GCF_963927765.1 uncultured Agathobaculum sp.
GCGGTTGTTTTGGCACCCCCGGCGAGACTCGAACTCACTACATTCCGCTTAGGAGGCGGACCCTCTATCCCGGTGAGGTACGGGGGCGTATACAACAAATATTCAATTTTCGGGCTAAACAGGATTCGAACGAACTGCCGCTTAGGAGGCGGTCGCTCTATACAACTGAGCTACAGGGGCATATGAAAAAATATAAAGTTTTGCGGCGTCAGCGGGCGACGACCTGCCAGATGTTAGGAGGCGACCGCTCTATCCAACTGAGCTACGAGGGCATATAAAAAATGAACACGGAAAGAATGCACTGATTTAGCTGTACCTGCAAGCAGGTGCGCAGCGCAGACTATTTATTTATCTTACTGCATTTGAAATGAAATGTCAATCAAGCGGCAGGAGAAAATTAAAACAAAAAGGGGTGAAAAACTTTGTGAAAAGAAAAACATTGCGTATCGAATGAGAACATGCTATGATACAATTATGTAAAATGGGGGAGTAGGTATAGTTTGACTGAATCCTCTGTTTTTCGGCTATAAGGAGGGTATATTTGTGAAACAAATGCATATCACCGAAACTGTGCTCCGAGATGCACAGCAGTCGTTGATCGCAACCCGTATGCCGTTTGATGACTTTGAAGCTGTGCTGGATGAAATGGATCGAGCAGGCTATCATTCTATCGAATGCTGGGGCGGTGCGACCTTCGACAGCTGCCTACGTTATCTGAACGAGGACCCTTGGGAGCGTTTGCGAAAAATCAAGTCGCACATGAAAAACACCAAGCTGCAAATGCTGCTGCGCGGACAGAATTTGCTGGGATATCATCACTACTCGGATGATACGGTGCGCAGATTTGTGCGCAAGAGCGTAGAAAACGGTATGGATATCATCCGAATTTTCGACGCGCTCAACGATCTGCGCAATATTGAGACTGCGGTGGACGAGTGCATCAAGGCAGGCGGACATGCGCAGGGCTGCATCTGTTATACGCTCAGCCCGATCCATAATTTGGAGATGTTTGTCTCGCTGGGCAAGCAGATCGGGCAGATGGGCTGTAACTCGCTGTGTATCAAGGATATGGCGGGCATTATGTCGCCGCAGGAGTGCTATGATTTGGTAACCGCACTGCGGCAGAATATCCGGCTGCCGATTTATGTGCATACGCACGCCACGACGGGATTGGGATATATGACTTATCTCAAGGCTGCTGAAGCGGGCGCAGCAGGCATCGACTGCGCGACCTCCTGCTTCTCAGGCGGCACCAGTCAGCCTGCGACCGAGTCGATCGTGTATGCGCTGACGCAGATGGGCTACGATTGCGGTGTCAATGCGCAGGAGCTCAACCGCATCAATAATTTCTTCCTGCCGGTCAAGGAGAAATTCTCGGAAAACGGCATGTTCGATCCGTATGTGTTGTCCACCAAGACCGATGCGCTCATTTATCAGATTCCGGGTGGCATGCTGTCCAATCTGGTGGCACAGCTCAAGGCACAAAACGCAATTGATAAGCTGGATGCGGTGCTGGATGAAACGCCGCGCGTGCGCGCGGATTTAGGCTATCCGCCGCTGGTAACGCCGCTGAGCCAGATGGTTGGCGTACAGGCCACGGTAAACGTGCTGCTGGGTGAACGGTATAAGTCCATCGGTAAGGAAATCAAAAGCTATATCAAGGGCGAATACGGTAAAGCCCCCGGCACGATCAATCCGGAGCTGGCGAAAAAAGTGCTCGGCGGCGAGCAGCCCATGACCGGCCGCTTTGCGGAGACGCTGGCGCCGGAATACGAGGAAGCCAAGGCGCACCTTGGCAGCATGGCGCGCTGCGAGGAGGACGTGCTGTCCTATATCGCCTTCCCGCAGCAGGCGGAGCAGTATTTTCAGCGCCGCGAGAACACATTCACCGCAAGCTACACGATTAAGGAGGTCGGCTGATCATGGTTCAGGATCCGCTCAGCCTGATAGACGCGCTGATGGTCGCACTGTCCGGCTTTGTCATTGTATTCATCATGCTGGCGCTGCTCTGGGGCATCATTGCCGTGGTATCCCGCGCAGTTTCCAGCGTGGAGCACCGTCCGGCGGCCGCGCCGGCCCCGGCGCCCATGCCTGCACCCGCCCCTGCCGCACCGGCAGCTGCCGCGCCCGCGGCGGCCCAGCCTGCGCCGCAGGTTGTGCTGGAAGGCATCGACGAGACGCAAGCGGCTTGCGTCATGGCGATTGTCAGCCATGAGACGGGTATTCCGCTCGATCAGCTTGTGTTCAAATCCATTAAGGCGGTTTAAGGGGGAAGCAAACGATGAAATATATGGTTACGCTGAACGGAAAACAGTATGAAGTAGAAGTGGAAAAAGGTTCGGTCAGTGCGGTAGCTGTTGGGAACGCACCCGCAGCACCGGCAGCACCCGCTGCACCTGCCGCAGCACCGGCGGCGAAATCGGCTCCGGCAGCAGCCCCGGCACCTGCCGCACCGGCAGGCGGCGAGATCGTATCCGCGCCGATGCCCGGCACGATCCTGGATGTACGCTGTGCGGCAGGACAGGCCGTTAAGGCAGGCGATGTGCTGTTCATTCTGGAAGCCATGAAAATGGAAAACGAAATCTGTGCGCCGCATGATGGTACGGTAGGTTCGGTCAGCGTACAGAAGGGCGCGACGGTAGAAACCGGCGCGGTGCTCTGCACGATGTAACGGGAGGCGCACGGATATGCAATTTTCGTTTATCGAAGCGCTGGGAGAGATCCTGTCGGGTTCGGGTTTTGCCGCATTGGCGGACGATCCGCGCAGCCTGATTATGATCCTGATCTCCTTTGTGCTGCTTTATTTGGGTATTGGCAAGAAATTTGAGCCGTTGCTGCTGATTCCGATTGCATTCGGTATGCTGCTGGCAAACTTTCCGATCACAGGCTTACTCAACGCGCCGACCGCAACCTCTAGTCCGGGTATGCTGTGGGTGTTCTATCAGGGCGTTGAGCATGCGATCTATCCGTCGATCATTTTCCTTGGCATCGGTGCGATGACTGACTTCGGCCCGCTGATTGCGCGCCCCTCTTCGCTGCTGCTGGGTGCGGCAGCACAGCTGGGTATCTTCGCCGCGTTCCTGCTGGCTTTGGCGCTCGGCTTCCCGGGTGCGGTAGCTGCGGCCATTGGCATCATCGGCGGTGCGGATGGCCCGACGGCGATTCTGGTCGCTTCGCGTCTGGCGCGCGATTATCTGCCCGCCATCGCCATTGCCGCGTACTCGTATATGGCGCTCATTCCGATGATCCAGCCGCCGCTCATGCGCTTGCTGACCACAAAGGAAGAGCGCGAGATCAAGATGGAGCAGCTCCGTCCAGTTTCCAAGATCGAGAAGATCGTATTCCCCATCGCGGTTGCGACGGTCGTTATCCTGCTGATTCCGGATACGGCGCCGCTGATTGGTATGCTGATGCTGGGTAACCTGCTGCGTGAATGCGGCGTGACCGAGCGTTTGTCCGATACCGCACAGAACGCGCTGTGCAACATCGTGACGA
This sequence comes from uncultured Agathobaculum sp., assembly GCF_963927765.1. NCBI lineage: Bacteria > Bacillati > Bacillota > Clostridia > Eubacteriales > Butyricicoccaceae > Agathobaculum > uncultured Agathobaculum sp. The sequence goes on from NZ_CAWVCU010000094.1 coordinate 3,496, forward strand.
TCTTCCTCGGCCTGTCGGTCGGCTGCAAGGCGGTTGCCAGCACGTTCCTGACGTGGGACACCATCAAGATCATCATTCTTGGCCTGATTGCGTTTATGTTCTCCACCATCGGCGGCCTGATCTTCGGCAAGATTATGTGCAAGCTGACCGGCGGCAAGGTCAATCCGTTGATTGGTTCGGCAGGCGTATCTGCGGTTCCGATGGCGGCGCGCGTGTCGCAGGTGGAAGGGCAGAAGGCCAATCCGGCCAACTTCCTGCTGATGCACGCCATGGGTCCGAATGTGGCCGGCGTAATCGGTTCTGCCGTGGCTGCGGGCTTTATGCTCAAGGTTTTCGGTGCATAAAATAGCGTTCGAAAAAAGCGAAAGGGCGTCGGTTATCCGACGTCCTTTTTCTTTTTGTCCTCTTGGGTGTTGTATCAAAAGCAGGAAGGAACCGCCCGATTATTGACAAAAAAGTCAGAAATGCTATAATAAAAGCAAGAAATGAACGGGTGGTCTTTATTGTGCAGGTATTAAAGGATGAGCTTCGGCATAAGATTTTGTTGGAAGCACAGCATTTGTTTTTGCAGCGGGGCTATGACCGCACTTCTCTGCAAATGATTGCGGATAAGGTCAATATTAGTAAGAGCAACTTGTATCATTACTTTAAGAACAAAGAGGAATTGTTTTACGAATTGACCGACGGTGCGGCAGCAGGTCTGAAAAAGCTGATTCTGCGGTTTAAGGATAAGCGTTTCGATCCGCGTACCGGTCAGCGCGAATATCAGGTGCTGCTGACAGAAGAGGTCATTTCGCTGTTGTTGGCGGAAAAGTACGGTCTGCTGCTCATTATGGAGCAGTCTCACGGCACGCGGTATGAGGATCTTCGCAAAAGCATGATCGATATGCTGGCGGCCAAGACTGCGCCGCTACTGGCGGACGAGGACAATAGTCTGCTGATCGCGCAGATCATGGCCCGCAACCTGATCGACGGCACAGTACAGATTCTTAAAAACCGTGTTCGGCCGCGTGAGGTACGCATGAATCTCAATCGGCTGGTGGAATATCATACCAATGGCATCAATGCGCTGCTCAAGTAAGAGCAGCGCATTGTTTTTGCTTTTTCGATGACGCATGTGATTGCAGCGATACGACAAACCACAGAAGCCGCGTTCTATACGGTCTGAATGGCGCATAGACTGAGAGTAATGAAAGCGTCAACAGGTCAGGGGGGACGACGGTGAAAGGCTTACCAGAGGAGCGTACAATCCGGCTGGCACAATATATGATTCAGGAGGGAGCGACGGTACGGCAGACTGCGGCGCAATTTGGCGTGTCCAAATCAACGGTACATAAGGATATTACCACACGCCTGAAAAAGCTCAATGCGGTGCTGTACGAGCAAGTACAGGCCGTTTTGCAAACGAATAAGGAGGAGCGGCATATTCGCGGCGGTATGGCAACGCGGGAGAAATATCGGGCGCAGGCTGCGAGTGAGCAGACCAGAAGGATGGCATCAAAAAACAGCCATCCCTGAGAAGTGGGATGGCTGTAGAGTGCTGGTATTAGAGCAGCTTGAGTTCTTGCGCACAGGACGCACATACGTTTTTACCCTTGTAATGGATGATATCCTTTGCGTTACCGCAGAAGATGCAGGACGGCTCATATTTCTTCAGAACAATCTGATCGCCGTCTACGTAAATCTCCAGGGCATCCTTGACATCTATGTTCATCGTACGGCGCAATTCGATAGGCAGTACGATACGGCCAAGTTCATCCACTTTTCGGACAATACCGGTAGACTTCATGTGTGAAACACTCCTTCATTTCTTTTCAGTCGAATCTTGTATCACCAAAACCCCGCTGGGGGAGCTTGGACAGAGAGGGGGATTGTGCGGATGCTATCCGCCATTTGGGTTGCATTTCTGGTTTTGGCGCTGATTTGCGGCGCGTTCACCGGAAGACTGGATGCCGTGACGACAGCGGTCGGCACCGGGGCCGGGGAAGCGGTCACACTCATCATCAGCATTGCCGGCCTGATGTGCTTCTGGAGCGGCATTATGGAGTTGGTACAGGCTTCCGGCCTAGCGGAAAAGCTGTCCCGTATGTTGATGCCGTTGCTGCGTCCGCTGTTTGGAAAAGCATCGGCAGACCGTGAAGCCATGGAGGCAGTCAGCGCGAATGTTGCGGCAAACCTGTTGGGGCTATCCAATGCGGCCACACCACTCGGTCTACGTGCCGCAGATCGGCTCTATACGTTGGAGGGGCGACGCGGTTCGCCGGATACCGTCTTGACATTGATTACCTTGAACACTGCATCCATCCAGTTGATTCCTTCTACTGTGGCGGCTGTACGGGCAGCTTGCGGCGCTTCATCGCCGTTTGACATCATGCTGCCGGTTTGGGGCGCGTCCATTTTTTCAGTGGCGGTGGTGCTGCTCAGCGGAAGACTGATGCGGCCCTGGTTCCGTGCGGAAAAATAGAAGGAAATGTTTGGTTGGATTACAATTTGTATTATTACATAAAGCGGACACAAAAGATGTCGAATTACCTGTTATTTCCAAAATTATTTTCCAAAATTTGAAATTAACGTCAAAAATGATGGAAAGGAGCGCGTAGAAAAGTTGTGCAGGCAACACTGATCCCGCTGCTGCTCGCAGCAATTGGCTTATACGCATTGTATAAACAGGTGGATGTGTTCCCGGTATTCCTGCGCGGGGCACAAAAAGGGTTGCACACAGCTGTGAGCATTTTGCCTACGCTGGTGGGGATGCTGACCGTAGTCTACATGCTGCGGGCATCCGGTGCAATTGATTTGGCGGCGGGATGGCTTGCACCGCTGTTTGGTGCATTTGGCATTCCCAAAGACTGCGTGGCGCTGGCTTTGCTCAAACCGATCAGCGGCGGCGGAGGCCTTGCGCTGGGCAGTGAGCTGATTGGGCGATATGGGCCGGACAGCTATATTGGCCGGGTTGCAGCAGTGATGCTGGGTGCCTCTGAAACCAGTTTTTATACCATCAGCATTTATGGTGGACACTTGGGATTAAAGAAAATGCGCTACGCTATTCCGGCCGCATTATGTGCGGATTTGGCAGCTTTTGCCGCCTCAGCCGCATTGGTAAAATGTTATTTCCCAGATATTTAATATTATATCCTGTTTGTTCGAGAAATGCCATAGATTGCTGCAAAATTTGTTGATTTTGCCAAACAAATGTTAGAAGAAAACGATAAATGTGGATAAACCAACAAAAAAATCGAAAGAAAAAAGAGGCTACTGTGCGTTTTGCACAGTAGCCTCTGCTTGTATAAACAGGTTACTTCACGATTTCCTTGCCGTATTCGTCGTATTCGAAGAAGCCCTTGCCGGTCTTGACGCCCAGCCAGCCAGCGCGAACCATCTTGCGCATCAGCGGATGCGGACGGTACTTCGGGTCGCCGGTCTCACGGTACAGGGTCTCCATGATCGCCAGGTTAACGTCGTGGCCAACCAGGTCAGCGGTGTGGAGCGGGCCGGACTTCATGCCAGCGCCCAGCTGCATTGCGATATCGACGTCTGCCGGGGAAGTAATGCCATCCGCAACGATGCCCATAGCTTCGTTCATCATCGGGATCAGGATGCGGTTTACAACAAAGCCCGGGCCTTCCTGTACAGCAACCGGGGTCTTGCCCAGAGAAGCCATCAGATCAAATGCGGTCTTGAAGGTTTCATCCGAAGTCTGGATCGCACGGGTTACCTCAACCAGCTTCATGATCTGGGCCGGGTTGAAGAAGTGGCAGCCGATGACCTTATCCGAACGCTTGACGGAAGCCGCCAGCTCGGTCGGGGACAGAGCAGAGGTGTTGGTTGCGAAAATGGTGTGTGCCGGGCAGATCTCATCCAGCTCAGCCAGCAGTTCTTTCTTCAGATCCATGCGCTCGAGGATAACTTCCATAACGAAGTCAGCATCAGCAGCAGCCTTGCGGTCAACAGAGGTCTTAAGACCAGCCAGCAGCTCGTTCTTGTGCTCCTCGGTGATCTTCTCCTTCTTTACCATGAAGGACAGGTCATTGGTGATCGTCTTGACACCGCGATCGAGGAACTCCTGCTTGATGTCAATCATGGTGACATCGTGACCGTTGGTCAGGAATACTTCTGCAATGCGCGCACCCATGTTGCCGGCGCCGAATACACAAACTTTCATGATATTATAACCTCTCTCTCACTCTTATCAATTCACAAAAACGCTTACTTGTTCTTGAATTCCTTTGCAGGCTTCTCCTTGTTCTTGTCGAGGAAGTAAGCCATGCCGTACTTCTGATCCTCGGTAGCGAAGCACTGACCGAATACGTTGCCCTCGAACTTCAGAGCGGAATTCAGGTCAGTCTGCATGCCGACATTGATGGCTTCCTTGCACAGAGCAACCGCAATCGGAGCCTGGGACGCGATCTCTTCTGCCAGCTTCATGGCTTCGTCCATCAGGTTTTCCAGCGGATATACGTAGTTGACCAGACCCATCTCAAGCGCCTGCTGAGCGGTGTAGTTGCCGCGAGCCGTGTAGATCAGCTCCTTGGCCTTGCCCAGACCAACGATGCGAGCCAGACGCTGGGTGCCGCCGCAGCCCGGGGTGATGCCCAGACCAACTTCCGGCTGGCCGAACAGTGCATTGTCGGATGCCAGACGGATGTCACAGCTCATTGCCAGCTCGCAGCCGCCGCCGAGGCAGAAGCCGTTGATCGCTGCAATGACCGGGCGCTTGAAGTTCTCAATCTTCCAGCAGACACGGTTGGAGTCGTTGCCGAAGAACTTGCCTTCTTCAACCGTCATGGTGGACATCTGCGCGATGTCAGCGCCAGCGACGAAGGAGTTGACCGTCTTGCCCTTCTTGTTAACGGTGGAGGAGCCGGTCAGGATTACGCAGTAAACGTCGTCCATTTTGCCGACTTCGTCAAACGCCTCTTCCAGCTGCGCATACATGTCGGTGGAAAGCGCGTTCATCGCCTTCATGTGCTCGATCTTGACGACCGCTACATGGCCTTTTTTCTCAACTACTACATCAGTCATTGATAAAGACTTCCTTTCAATCATTCTGACGAACCGGTATCCGTCAGAGCTGTGCAGCCTGACGGATACTCGTTCAAATTACAGGAATCAATGCGGAGAGGGTGCGAAAAGCTGTCTGCCGGTGATTACTTGCAGAGCTCGTCGCGCTCTACGATCAGCGCTTCGCCCATGCCGCCGCCGATGCACATGGTGGCAAGGCCGATGGTCAGGTCGCGCTTGATCATCTCGTGGAGCAGGGTGGTGGTGATACGGCAGCCTGCTGCACCGATCGGGTGACCCAGAGCGATTGCACCGCCGTTGACGTTGACCTTATCCATGTCGAAGCCGAGCTCGCGGTTAACCGCAGCAGCCTGCGCAGCAAACGCCTCGTTGGACTCGACCAGGTCGAGGTCAGCAACGGTCAGACCAGCGCGCTTCAGAGCCTGACGGGTGGACTCGATCGGGCCGATGCCCATGATAGCCGGATCGCAGCCGACAGAGCCGAAGGAGCGGATCTTAGCCAGCGGCTTGAGGCCGTGTGCCTTGACGAAATCCTCAGACGCGATGATCATCGCTGCGCCTGCATCGTTGATGCCGGAAGCGTTGCCTGCGGTAACCGTGCCGTCCTTCTTGAAGGCCGGGCGCAGCTTTGCCAGACCCTCGAGAGTGGTCTGCGGACGGCAGTGCTCGTCGGTATCAAAGATAATGGTTTCTTTCTTCTTCTTGACCTCGATCGGAACGATCTCGTCCTTGAAGCGGCCGTCTGCGATCGCCTTGGCAGCCTTCATCTGGGACTCATAGCCGATCTGGTCCTGCATCTCGCGGGTGATGCCGTACTTCTCGGCAACGTTTTCCGCGGTGATGCCCATGTGATACTGGTTAAATACGTCGAATACGCCGTCGTAAACCATCATATCAACGAACTTCACGTCGTTCATGCGAGCGCCCCAGCGCATGTTGCGGGAGATATACGGTGCGCCGGACATGGACTCGCAGCCGCCGACCAGCATCATCTGATCCTCGCCGGAGCGGATGATCTGAGAGCCCAGAGAGATCGCACGCATAGAGGATGCGCAAACCTTGTTGAGGGTCATGGCAGGGGTCTCAAGCGGCATGCCGATACCGAGAGATACCTGACGGGCTACGTTCTGACCAACGCCGCCCTGCAATACCTGACCGAACAGGCATTCGTCGATAGCGGCCTTGTCAACGCCAGCGCGTTCAACAGCAGCGTTGGCAGCAGCAATACCGAGCTGAGCGGCAGGTACGTCGCGGAGGGTGCCGCCATAAGTGCCGATAGCGGTACGGGCAGCGGAACAGATGTAAACGTTCATTTGGCTGTTACTCCTTTTCTTCTCTGGCACCGGACGCACCGGTGCAGTTTGGTGTCTCTTTCGAGTTCGTTAATATTTTATCAAAAGTGTGGAGAATTGCAAGGGGTTTTACGAAAGTTTGTTAAACGATTAACAATATACCCAACATCTGCACAACACTCACACAGAAAAAATCGGAACTTAATCGTTCGCCAAGCCCATCAGCTCGTCGCGGAAGATGCGGGCGTCCATCAGCTTGATCGAGCCGTCCGGCTGGTAAGCAATCTTGGGCTCGAATTCCATCTGGTCGAGCACCTGTGTCTGCAGGTCGATGCCCGGCGCGATCTCAATGAGGGTGACGCCTTCCGGACGCAGCTCGAACACGGCGCGCTCGGTGATGTACAGGACAGGCTGGTGCACTTCGTTGGCGTAATCGCCGGAGAAGGTGATGTGCTCCACCTGATTGACGAACTTCTTCTTCGCGCCTTCCTGCGTGATGACAAGCTTGCCGTCCTCGCAGGCGGTCTTGAGGCCCTTGGCGGTGAAGGTGCCGCAGTAAACGACCTTCTTTGCGTTCTGTGTGATGTCGATGAAGCCGCCTGCACCGGCCAGACGGGTGCCGAACTTGGAAACGTTCAGGTCGCCGTTGGGTGCAGTCTCAGCAAGGCCGAGGAACGCAACATCAAGGCCACCGCCCTGATAGAAGTCAAACTGTACATTGTGCGGGATGATGCACATGGCGTTGGCAGCCGCGCCGAACTGGGTGCCGCCGTAGGGCACGCCTGCGATCGAGCCAGCCTCAACGGTCAGGGTCATCTTGTCTGAGATACCCTCTTCCGCCGCGACGTTCGCGATCTTCTCCGGTGCGCCGGTACCGAGGTTGACAATCGCGTCCTGCGGCAGCTCCATCGCTGCACGGCGGGCGATGATCTTCTTAGCATCCATCGGGATGGGCGGGATTGCGTCCACCGGGATGCGGAATTCGCCGGTCAGCGCGCCGTCGTACGGCATGCCGAGGCACTGCATATTCTCTTCGTCCGAGCCGACAACGACCGAGTCAACATAGATGCCCGGGATGGCAACCAGCTTCGGGTCGAGCGAGCCGCCCTGTACGATCTTTTCGACCTGTACAATAACCTTGCCGCCCGAGTTCTTGCACGCCTGTGCCATAGCCGTAACGTCCAGCGGGCCGATCTCTCTATGTACGGTGCAGTTGCCGTATTCGTCGCAGTAGGACGCGCGCAGGAAAACTACGTTGATCGGGAAGCCCTTGTACAGCAGGCGATCCTGACCCTCGATGTTGACGATCTTGACCAGATCTTCCTTGGTCACGTCATTGAGCTTGCCGCCGCCGTTGCGCGGGTCGGCAAAGGTCTTCAGACCAACGTGGGTGATGGTGCCGATGTTGTGCGCAGCGATATCGCGATACATGTGCGAAATAACGCCCTGCGGCAGGTTGTAGGCTTCGATCTTGTTGTTCAGTGCCAGTTCGCCCAGACGCGGTGCGCGGTCCCAGTGGCCGCCGATGACGCGCTTGACCATGCCCTCATGGCCGTAGTGGTCGCCGCCGGTGCCGTCGCGGTGGCCCTGACCGGCTGCAAAGAACAGGGTCAGGTTGTTCGGATGGCCGGTCTCAAGGAAACGCTTCTCCAGCGCCTTGGACAGGGTTTCCGGGCAGGCACAGCTGACAAAGCCGCCGGTGGCGATCGTGTCGCCGTCCTGAACCTTGAGCGCGGCCTCCTCCGCCGAGATAATGCTTACTTTCTTCATGTTCTATCATCCTCCTCAGAATAACGGGCGCTTGACGCGGCCGTTCAATCTACGCGAGTTGCCGGATCGTCCGGATGGCTTCCTCGATGCCGTCGGCCGAGTCGATGATGATGCGGTGGTCCGCGTCGATCTCCTCGTACAGATAGGGGCAGCCGGTGCAGCCGCGGATAATCAGCAGTGCGTCGTAATGGACGCCGTCCTCCGGATAGGAAAATGCGGCGACGTCCGCAAGGGAGGTGCGCACGGTTTGATAGACTTCTCCGCGGTCATAGCGCGGATTACAGCCGCCGCAGAATTTAACAGTGCAGCGCAGCATGGTGCGTTGAGCCTCCTTTGGCTGAAGTGAAATTGCAAACATAGGCACCCACGGGTGCTCCATGAGTGCCTATGCAATGCTCAGAGATTACTGGATACGAGCAATCTTCTTCGCCAGTTCCTTCTTCATTTCCAGATTGGACTGACGGGCAATCATGATGCGCTGAGCCTGGGGCGAACCTGCGCCATGCATGGACTCCGGCAGGTAGCCGACAGCAGCAGTGCCCATCGTCATATTTTCAATCAAACGCAGTACGCGCATGCGGTCCTCGGTCGGAACGGAAGCTACGCCCTTGAGGTACTTCTCAATGTAGGGCTTGAGAACCGGGTTGCGGTAGTCGGCCTCAGAAGGCTGGGTCACCATCAGGCCACCTGCCAAATCCTGCGCCAGACGCGCGATCTCGTACGGGAAGCGGGTGACGTTCTGCTTGCAGACGTTCGCCAGCAGCAGGTCGATCAGGTAGTTGCCCGCCTTGGTCTTGGTGCCCTGCGAAGAGCACGCTATGCCGCAGCAGTACAGGGTCTCGTTCAGGTGGGTCATTTCGATCAGCTTATCCTTGACGTGGGATGCCTTGGCAGAGCCAGCCATCTCGCCCGCCAGTGCAGTCGCGCCGATCAGCACGTCGCCAACGCCGACCTTGCAGCCGCCGTAGGACTGACGATGATAGCCAGCGAAACGCTCAACGATCATGCCGGCGAACTTCACTTCGCCGTTGAGGAAGATGCGGTCGTTCGGAACGAACACATGGTCAAAGATGACCAGCACTTCGTGACCGCCGTAAACCTTGTTGCCCACGTCGATGTCGTTGTACTCTTCGGTCTTGCGGGTGTCGCAGGACTGACGGCCGTAGATCAGCGTGATGCCTTCGGAGTCGGTCGGAACCGCAAAGGAGATTGCGTAATCCTCGTCGCCCTCGCGCATGGAGATGGTCGGCATAACCAGCACTTCGTGAGAGTTTACAAAGCCGGTCTGGTGTGCCTTGGCGCCGGTGACGTATACGCCGTCGGCGGTGCGCTCAACAACGTGCAGGAACAGGTCGGGGTCGGCCTGCTTGGACGGAGCCAGAGAACGATCGCCCTTAACGTCGGTCATTGCGCCGTCAACTGCGAGGTCCTCGTCCTGTACACGGGTGAGGAACTTGACGAAGTTCTCGTGATACTTGGTGCCGCAGGCCTCGTCGATCTCATAGGTGGAGGAGAATACGGCGTTCATTGCGTCCATACCAACGCAGCGCTGGAAGCAGGCAGCCGTCTTCTGGCCGAGCAGACGCTGCATCTTGACCTTCTTAATGAGGTCGTCGGTGGACTGATGCATGTGGGTGAAGCGGTTGATCTTCTTGCCAGAGATATGGCTGGTTGCGGTCATCAGGTCTTCGTACTGGGGATCCTCTGCCAGCTCATAGGTAGCTGCGAAGGAGTTAAGCGAGGGGCGGATGATCGGGTTATCTACAGGATTCTCCACCTTTTCACCGAACATATACAGATTGAGCTTGAGCTTGCGCAAGGACTCAATGTACTGGTCTTTGGTCATCATAGCGATCAAGTATCCTTTCTCTTTTCAAACTTTCACAAGGGTTTGCCGGTGCGCGGCAAACATACCTTCTAAGAAAAAACAGGGCGGGGAACGCGGGGGTCCCCGCCCTGTTCAGGCGAAACGCTTACAGAAATCAGAAGCACTCGCGGTATACGCGCTCGCTCAGTTCGATGCTCCACGGACGGTAGGAGTTGGTGATCAGACGCTGCTGATTTGCCTCTACCGATACGGGGAAGCTCTTGATGTCCTCTTCCTTGAAGCCGTACTCATGCAGCGGCTTGAGCGGGAGAACCTTCTCGAGGGTGACGTTCAGCGTGCGCAGAGCGTCGTCCTTGGTGCAGCCCAGGCAACGCGCAACGATTTCCTTGAACTTGCCCAGCTCGCCGTTCGGCTCGTACTCGTTGTACAGCTCAAGGATCTTGCCGAACAGAGCGTAGTTGGATTCGCCGTGCGGGACATGATAGGTGCCGCCGAGCGGGAAGGACATGCCGTGTACGGTTGCGCAGCCAGCCTTCAGGAATGCGATGCCGGCAAACAGGGAAGCGGTAACGAACTCGCCCAGATAATCCATGCGAGCGTCCGGGCCTTCCAGCGCGATGCGGCGGAAGCCTTCCAGAATCATCTCAGCCGCCTTGACCGAGTACATCTCGGAGGTAACGGTCTTGCGGTGCGGGGACAGGAAGGACTCGGTTGCGTGGATGAGCGCGTCGATTGCGGAAGCAGCGAACGGCTTGTAGGGCAGGGTCTTGAGCAGATCCGGAACCAGGCAAACCTTGTTCGGGATGATGTCATCGGAAACCAGACCGAGCTTGGTCTCGCCGCCGGTCAGCTTGCCGTCCTTCTCGTCCTTAACGATTGCAACCGAGATGTTGGTTACTTCGGAACCGGTGCCGCAGGTGGTCGGGATAGCGATAACTTCCTTCTCATGTACAACGGGCTCGCGCTTGAAGTACAGCTCATGTACAGAGGACGGGCGCTTGCAGCCGAGCAGCTTGCACAGGTCCATGATAGCGCCGCCGCCAACAGCGATAACGCGGTCATAGGAATCATACGGAATGGCCTCGTACATGGTTTCGATCATTGCTTCGGAAGGCTCGCCTGCGCCGAACTTCTCCTGGAAAACAAACTTGCTCTTCAGGCCAAGCTCTTCCATGAAGGGCTTGTAGATGAATTCGTTGGTCAGGACAACATCGCGCTCGCCAAGCTTGAACTCTGCGGCGAAATCACCGAAGTTTGCAAACTTGTAAATGGTCGGGGCGATGATGATCTCTCTCTTGTCCTGCATCAGGGAGGCGCTGAAAGCATCCATAGCCATAATTGATACATCTCCATTCTAAAAATTTATAAAAGGCCGTGCGGGCTTTTACATCTTTGGCAGGACAGATTTGTCCTGTGCTTTTATTGTAGCAAATCCATGCCACAACTTCAACACAAACAAACAAAAAAATCATCAAAAAATAACCAAGCGTTCCTGTACAAAAAGACAATAAAAAATCCCGCATTTTGTAATACGGGATTATTTTATCGTATTTATAAGGTTTTGTAAATGGGGAGTTGGTGGAAAGTGCTGAAAAGCTTTTGTAAGAACTGCTAGTCTTTAGTTGTTTTGTGAAAAACGACTCAAAAAAGCCTTGGTTCGCTCGTTTTGGGTATTTTCAAACAGCTCGGTCGGGGTACCCTGCTCCACGATCACGCCGCCGTCCATAAACAGGATGTGGTCGGCAACGTCGCGCGCAAAGGCCATTTCGTGCGTGACGATAATCATGGTGGTGTGCTGGTCGGCCAGCGAACGGATGACTTTGAGCACCTCGCCGGTCAGTTCGGGATCGAGCGCCGAGGTCGGTTCATCAAAGCACAGGATGTCGGGATGCAGAGCAAGTGCACGAGCAATCGCCACACGCTGCTGCTGACCACCGGAAAGCTGGTGCGGATAGTGGCTCATGCGGCCTTCCAGACTCATCTGACTGAGCAGCTCAATGGCGTGGTGCTCAATTTCCTCATGGATGGCGCGCTTGTTCTGCTTATAGTCCGGCCGCTCCTTGGCAAGCAGCAGACTTGCCAGCATGACGTTTTCCAGCGCGGTATATTGCGGGAACAGGTTAAACGACTGGAACACCATACCAAAGTGCAGACGGCGCTTGCGGATTTCTTCGTCGCTTTTGGAGGAGTGGTCCGCGGCATCGAACAGCATTTCGCCGTTGACGATGATGCGGCCTACGTTCGGTGTCTCCAGAAAGTTCAGGCAGCGCAGCAGCGTGGTTTTGCCCGAACCGCTCGAGCCGATGATGGCCAGCGCTTTGCCGCGCTCCAGCGAAAAGCTGATATCGTTCAGCACCTTGGTGGAGCCGAAGCTCTTGTTGATATTTTGTACTTCCAAAATAGGCATTTCGGCACCTCCTTACACGCGGAAATAGTCCATTTTCTTTTCCAGCCAGCCGAACAGCAGCGTCAGAATGCCGCAGAACAGCAGGAAGAACAGGGCAGTGGAAAACAGTGGCCAAATCAGGCCCTTGGTGGCGTATTCCTTGCTCATCATGATGATTTCCTTGGTGGCGATGACGTTGGCCAGCGCAGTGTCCTTGATGAGCGTCATAAATTCGTTGCCCATGGGCGGGATGACGCGTTTGATGACCTGCAAAAGCGTGACCTTAAAGAAAATCTGGCTCTTGGTCATGCCGAGTACCTGTCCGGCTTCATATTGGCCACGCGGGATGGACTGGATGCCGCCGCGGTAAATTTCGGAGAAGTAGCAGGCGTAATTGATGACAAATGCTACACAAACTGCGGTCAGACGCGGCAGCAGATCACCGTCCCAAAGCAAGCCGGGACCGTAGAAGATGATGATGATCTGCAGCATCAGCGGCGTACCGCGGATGATCCAGACAAAGGTTTTGACGATGGCACGCAACGGCGCAAAGCGGCTCATCGAGCCGAACGAAATAATCAGCCCGAGCGGAAGTGCAAACAGCAGCGTGACGAAAAAAATCTGGCAGTTTATGCCAAAGGTTTTTGTCAGGCTGGTAAAAATGACAGACGCAGACATGTAAAAATACCCTTTCCCCAAACAAAGGTAGGCGGGGCAG
>NZ_CAWVCU010000095.1:0-72552 GCF_963927765.1 uncultured Agathobaculum sp.
GGCGGGTTATCTGACCCATCCCTTTGTCCGGGGCATTGCAGACGGCAGCCTTGCTGTAAACAAATTCCGTTTCTATCTGTTGCAGGACTATCTGTATCTGTTCGATTACGCCAAGGTATTCGCGCAGGGTGTGGTCAAGTCCCGCGAGCCTGAGATCATGCGCACCTACGCATCTTATGTGGCCAGTATTTTAAACGGCGAAATGGAGATCCATCGCGGATATATGGCGCGGCTCGGTATCACCGAGGCGCAGGCAGAGTCCGTCAAGCCCTCGCTGAGCAACCAGTCGTATACTGCTTATATGCGTGCGGTCGCGGCGGAGGAAGGCCCAGCGGAGATCATGGCGGCGGTGCTGTCGTGCGCGATTAGTTATGAGTACATCGCAAAGTGGATCGTCAAAAACTATCCGGATGCCGATAAGCACGACTTTTACGGCGAATGGGTACGCGGCTACGCCAGCGAAAGCTACGCTGCGGAAAACCAGCGTCTGATCGCACTGATGGAACGCCTGAGCGCAGATTACACCGAAGCACAGCTCCAGCGGCTGACGGATATCTTTGTCACTTGCTCACGCTATGAGGCGATGTTCTGGGATATGGCATGGAACGAGGCGATGTAAATGCTTGAGTTTCAAAACGTTGTGTTCCAGTATGACAGCGAGGATTTTAATATCATAGATGGCTTGTCGTTTCATATTGAGAAAGGCGAGTTCGTGTCGGTCATCGGCCCGTCTGGCTGCGGAAAATCAACCATTTTTCGACTGACCAATCAACTGCTGTCTAAAAAGTCGGGCGAGATTCTGGTCGGCGGAGAGAAAATCGACGGTCGGCGCGGCTACTGCGGCTATATGCCGCAGCGTGATCTGCTGTTCCCGTGGCGCAATGTGCGGGACAACCTGTGCCTGCCCATGGAGATTCGCGGCGGTATCAGTCGTGCGGAGATGGTGCAGCGTGCAGACGAGACACTCGCGCACGTCGGACTGTCCGGTTGGGGCGATAAGCGTCCGGATGAGTTGTCCGGCGGCATGCGTCAGCGCGCGGCTTTTGCCCGCACGTTGCTGACCGGCTCCGAACTGCTGTTGCTGGACGAACCGTTTTCCGCGCTCGACTTCCTCACGCGCATCAATATGCAAGAGTGGCTGCTCGATCAGTGGGAGAGCGATCACAAGACCGTGCTGTTCATCACCCATGATGTGGAGGAAGCGATCTTCTTGTCCAGCCGTGTGCTGGTCGTGGAAGAAATGCCGATCCGTCGCCTGGAATCGTTTGAAGTGCCTGCGCCATATCCGCGCACGCGCGCATGCTTGACTGAGCCGAGCATGCTTGCTCTGCGAGAGCAGCTGATCGACTTGCTGCGTCGGGAGGTGTCGGCATGAGGAAAAACGCCAATCTGCCCGCACTGCTGTTTCTGTTTGTACTGCTCGTTCTATGGCAGGCGGGCGCAATGGGCATGGATGCGGCTTATATCCTGCCGTCGCCAACACAGATTCTGGTACGCATGTGGGAACTGAGGGGGCCGTTGCTGACTGCACACCTGCCCGCAACGCTTTTATGCACGGGCATCGGTCTTGCAATCTCTATTGTGCTGGGCCTGCTGCTCGCGGTATGGATGGATGCCAGCCCGATCGCTGAGAAGATGCTTTATCCGCTGATTGTGGCATCGCAGACCATTCCGACGACTGCACTTGCGCCGCTGTTTGTGCTCTGGTTTGGATATACCATCTGGAGCAAGGTGCTGGTTACTGTGCTGATCACATTTTTTCCGATTGCCATTACGGTGTTTGATGGCTTCCGATCGGCCAGCACGGATATGATTGACATGCTGAAAACCTTTGGCGCGGGTAAGTGGGACATTTTTCGCAAGCTCAAGCTGCCCGCTGCGCTGCCGTATTTCTTTTCGTCCATCAAAATGGCGATTCCGCTGTCCATCATCGGCGCAGCGATCGGCGAGTGGTTAGGGGCGCAGGCAGGACTGGGATATTTCAGTCGTCGCATGATGACCCAGCTTGACGGCGCGGGCGTGTTTGCGCCCATTGTGCTGCTGAGTGTTGTTGCCATGCTGGCAGTTGCCATTGTGTCGTGGGTCGAGAAAAAGGTTATCACTTGGCGTGGCAGTTTATAACAGAAAGGAACGGAATATAGATGAAAAAGAGAGCTTTTGCCGCACTGGCGGCGTGCGCACTGCTTCTGAGCGGCTGTGCAGGTGGTCAGACGGCCGGAAATAACACAGAAAACGCAGAAAATAGTAACGGTGATCTGCGTGAGTTGACCGTTGTGCTCGACTGGTATCCGAATGCCCTGCATGCGTTTCTGTATCAGGCAGAGCAAGCTGGATATTTTGCTGAGGAGGGACTGACGGTCAATATCCAGCCGCCCGCGGGCGTTAATGACGCAATGAGCATGGTTGCGGCAGGAAAAGCAGATATTGGTCTGTACTATCAGCAGGATGTTATTCAGGCACGCGTGGAACAGGGCGTGCCGGTCAAGTCGATTGGTGCAGTGGTGCAGGCGCCGCTGAACATCATTCTGTCGCTCAAGGAAAAGAATATTACTGAGCCGGCCGATCTGGTCGGCAAGACCATTGGTTACGCGGGTACCGAACTGTCCGAAGCGTTGGTACATAGCATCATGAAGAACAGCGGTCAGGACCCATCGAGCGTGGAGATGGTTGATGTCGGCTTTGACCTGATGAGCTCGATGGTGACGGGCAATGTCGATGCAACGATCGGGTGCTTGGTCAATCATGAGGTGCCGCAGATGGAGAAGGAAGGGTTTGAAGTCAACTACTTCTTCCCGGATGATTTTGGTGTGCCGCAATACTATGAAGGCATTTTCCTTGCCAACGATGAAATGATTGAAAATGAGCCGGATGTATTGGCTGGTTTTCTGCGCGCCTGCCAGAAGGGCTTCGAGGACTTCAAGAACGACACAGACACGGTGTTGCAGGTGTTGCTGGATAATCAGGATGAGTCCAATTTCCCGCTTGATCCGGATGTGGAAAAGCAGTCCTGTCAGACGCTTCTTCCGCTGATGGAGACGACGGATGCGCCATTCCTCAGCCAGAGCGCAGACTGTTGGCAGGAGAATATCGACTGGATGTATGACGAGGGCTTGATCTCGGAAAAGCCCGATGTTTCCGAAGTCATGGCGACGATTGATTATTAATCTCCAAATGAGATCAAAAAAAAGCTCCCTCTATGCTTGCATAGAGGGAGCTTTTTTATAGCTAGAAAAGAGAAAGTCTGACGCAGCTTGCTTCTTCTCCTAAACAAGTTATTCTGGCTTGCGGTCGCCGCCAAAGAAGAATGTAGTCAGCACGCCGGGGCCGGTATGAGAACCGATTACCGTGCCGATATAACGGATGTCCGACTGTACGCCGCTTTGTTTCAGAAGATCTGCCAGCTTTTGCGCGTCCTCCGGGCAGTCGCCATGGCAAATGCGGACAGTTTGTTTTTTGTCAGACATTTCACGTATTGTGCGGTCAGCCAGATACTGGATGGCTTTCTGCCGTCCGCGTACCTTACCGCATACGCTAAGCTTGCCTTCGTTATCGACCCAGATGAGTGGCTTGATACCAAGCAGACTGCCGACAACTGCGGAGGTTTTGCTGAGTCGTCCGCCGCGGTGTAAATGTCCCAAATCATCCACGGTGACCAGATGAATGACATGTAGACGCATTTGCTCAATCGCAGTAGCCGTCACTTCGGCGCTGCATCCGCTGTCGCGCATTTCGCGGGCCTTATCGACCAGCAGATATTCGCCGCCGGTAGCGGCAAGCGAATCCACGCAAAAAATCTTTCGATCTGGGTAGAGCGGAGCTAACTCGTCGCGTGCCATACAGCCTGCGTGGAAAGTGCCGGACAGACCGGATGAAAAACCGATATACAGTACATCCTGCCCAGCATCCAATGCTTCGCGGAACACGGTCAGGAACGTATCGAGTTTTGCCTGTGAGGTGCTCGATTGTTTGCCTTGCCGCAGCAAATCGTAAAACTGATGGAAGGAAACGGTTTGGCCGCAGTCCTCTTCAATGGTGCGGTTATCAATGGTAAAGGCGAGCGGCACACATTTGATATCGTTCTGAGAGAAATAAGAAGCGGTTTCGTCAATGGTGGAATCGGTGACAAGTGTAAACGGATACATGGGCATACTCCTTTCGGATGGATAGACTTAGCCGATGATTTCAAAAGAGGTATCGCACGCACCAGTGAGGGAACGTGCAGGACCTTGCGGCACAATTTCATAGGTGTTTTCGCAGCCGATCAGGCCGATGCCATCCAGCGCAATTTTGGGCTCGACGGCGAGCGTCATGCCGGATACAAGTGGAGTAGTGAACCCCTTGGCCAAAACCGGGGTTTCGTCCATCGTCAGTCCAATGGAATGGCCGAGAAATTTGCAAGCATTCATGAAACCGCTGCGGAAAACGGGATCGACACAGGTGAGCAGTTTTTCGTAGATTTCTGCCGGCACCGCGCCCGGCTTCATCATAGCGGCTGCTTCGTTTTCCAGAAAAATGCACTGCTCTCGTGCGGCACGGATCAAATCGCCCTGCGGATGGCGGGCAAGTTCTCCGTAGTAAAAGGTAATGCTCTTGTCAGTGTGATAACCGTGCATGCCGCAAGGAATATCAAGCAAAACGACATCGCCTTCACGCAGGCGGCGCTCGGAAGAACCGATGGATTTCATAGCGATGCAGGTGCCGACCGTACCGGAGGGGCTGTCGAGTGCTGCGGCGCGCAGACTGTTTTCACTGAAGCTGGCAACGCCCAACACATCTTCTGCCGCCGGTTGGTTAAAGCGGGAAATACCCATTGCGCCACGCTCAAGCATCGCGGTGCAGACCTCGCTGCAAAGCCGTGCTTCGCTGACACCGGAACGCAGCAGGGCAGGCGCGATCTGTTCGATGACCTGTTGGTGCAGGCGTCCGGACTGACGCATGCAGTCCAGCTCGTACTGGCTCTTTACCGAGCGCAGCTGCGCAAGCACATCGTCTGCGGATTTTGGAGTAAAGGGAAGATATTTGTTCAGCATGGTCAGCTTTTGCAGCGTCATTGTGCGGGTTGCCACATAAACCGTTTCCGGAATGCTGGGAAAGGCTTCTGCAATGCCGCGGAAGCTTCCTAGCGGGCGAATATCCTCAAAGAGAGATTCCTGTCGTGCACAGTCGTAGGAGCGACGCACGAACAGGACAGCTTGTCCGGGCGTAAGGACGAGCGCTCCTTCCTGCATTGTTCCTGTAAAATAGTATAGATCAATTTTGTTATCCAAAATCATCATGGACCATGCGGGGTCTCGCTGGGTCATGGCATGGCGCAGGCGGTCAAGACGTGCCGACAGTTCATCGGCAGGAACAGGGGTATGGGGCATTGCTATCGTCCTCCGGTAAAGAATTTGAAATTTGTATACTTTATCTTATCACAGATTCGAACTGAGGGCAATGCATGCGCATTGACTTTTATGATTTGGTGCGCTATCATGATATACGTGAAAGTTTTTGATGAAAGGAGTCGGGTTATGCGTAGACTGGTTGGCCGCCTGTTGGGTGACCGTCGGGTTGTGGGCGGCTTTTTGTTGGCGCTGCAGCTGTTAATTGTGATGTATGGACTGGGATGGCTGAGCGAAACTTCCAAGTGGATGCCGCGCGCGTTGACTGTGCTAAGCGTGATTATTGTGATCTGGCTGGTTCGTAAATATGATAATCCGACCTATAAGATTACATGGATCATTGTCATTTTGCTGTTGCCGTTGTTTGGTGGGCTATTCTATCTGCTTTGGGGAAACACACCGCTCAACCGGGCGCGCACACAGCACAAATATGAGCCGAATCCGCCGGATTTTAGAGACTATATGCGCACGCCGGCGACGGAAGAATTGGCGCAGCGGTATCCGCGCCACGCTTCTCGTGCGCGATATATTGCATCTTTGGATGGTATGCCTGCATGGACCAATACAGAGGCACATTACTTCCGGTTGGGAGAAGAAATGTTTGCGTCCATGTGTGAGGAACTGAAACGGGCGCATAAATTTATCTTTTTTGAGTACTTTATCATCGAAGAAGGCATCATGTGGAACACCATTCTGGACATCCTTAAGCAAAAGGTGCGAGAGGGCGTCGATGTACGTGTCATCTATGATGATGTGGGTTCGATTGCTACGCTTCCGCAGCATTATGACAGATATTTGGTCTCGCTGGGTATTCGTGCGGTGCGCTTTAACCGGTTCATTCCAACGCTCAACACTTATTTGAACTATCGCAATCATCGAAAAATGATGATTATTGATGGAAACGTCGGATACATGGGCGGCATCAACTTGGCGGATGAATACATTAATAAAAAAGTCCGCTTTGGACACTGGAAAGATACCGGCATCATGCTGCGCGGTGAAGGAACAGCAAACATGACCTCTCTGTTCCTGCAAATGTGGGAGTATGTGACAGGGGAGACCGTGCCGCCGTTGGACGCCTATCTGCCGACGACCAAATTGCCGCCGGATGGCTATGTGCAGTCCTTCGCGGATTCTCCGCTGGATGATTTGAACATTGGCGAATCTATTTATTTGCAAATCATTCATAATGCACGCGACTATGTCTATATTACGACGCCTTACTTGGTGCTGGATAACGAGATGATTACGGCGCTGACCATTGCGGCGCAATCCGGTGTGGATGTGCGCATCCTGACGCCGGGCATTCCGGATAAAAAGCTGGTCTATATGATTACCCGTTCGTATTACCAGCAGCTGCATCGCGCCGGAGTGAAAATCTATGAATACCGTCCGGGTTTTTTGCATGCAAAAAGTATTGTGTCGGACGATGCAACCGCAGTGGTTGGCACGATCAATATGGATTTTCGGTCATTCTTTCTGCATTTTGAATGCGCCACTTGCTTTTATAACAGCTCAGTCGTTGGTGCAGTCAAACAGGATATTTTGGAAACGATCAATGTCAGCCGTCAAATTACAGATGAATGGCTGCACAGGATTCGTTGGTTGCGCTCGATCGCAGCAAGTGTACTGCGTTTGTTTGCTCCCTTACTATAATTGGTTGGGGTAAGTGGTGACGACCCGAGAAGGTATCGGGAGGGATGAAAACGATGCAGCAGCAAGAGCAGACTTTGTTTGCAATATTGGATGCAGGGGAACTGCTGTTGACTGCGGGAGCAGAGGTAGCCCGTGTGGAAGATACCATTCGCCGTATGGCGCGTGCATACGGCTTTGTGCGCACCGACGTGCTCACGATTACAGCCAGCATGGTCGTGACGGTACAGGCGGCGGATGGGGAGGTGTTCACCCAGACGCGTCGTATCCTGAGACGAGAAACCGATATGCGGCGGATCGAAGCGATCAACGCATTATCAAGGACAGTTTGTCAGAACACCTTGCCGCTGGATGAGCTGCGCATGCGGATCGAGGAGATACGCAGTATGCCGGAAGGTTCAAAGTGGCGGTTGCCTGCGGCGTATCTGCTGATTGCTGGCTCGTTTGCGGTGTTCTTTGGCGGCTCGTGGCGGGATGGCATCGCGGCGATGCTGTGCAGCATGGTATTATATGCCGTTGGGCGTGTTGGAGTGCGTATCCGTTTGCAGCCTATCGTATTGACGGTAATTAGTGCTGCACTGATGTGTCTTGCAGCGCTGATCACTGTCAAAGCCGGTCTGGGACAAGGACTGGATTATATCATCATCGGTAATATCATGCTGTTGATTCCGGGTATTGCGCTGGTAACTTCGCTGCGCGACATGATTGTAGGCGATACCATCAGTGGCTTGCTCGGTGCATGCGAAGCTCTTTTACGAGCGATTGCGATTGCTGCCGGCTGTGCTTTGGTGCTGATGCAGTTGGGAGGCGCAGGATGAATACGCAAATGGTATTACAGGTAGCGATGGCAACAATTGGTGCCATGGGATTTGGATTGCTGTTTCATATGTCAGGCGGGCGGCTGTTAGCAATTACGTTGGGCGGTGCAGCCAACTGGATTTTCTATCTGATAGGCATGGAAGTTTACCATGACCGCGTAATCGCGTTTTTCGTTGCTGCATTGGCAACGGCAGTTCTGGCGGAAATTATGGCACGTCTCATGAAAACACCGGTCATTACGCTCTTGGTACCGATGCTTGTCCCCTTGATTCCGGGCGGCGATTTATACTATACTACGCTTGCATTGGTACAAGGAGATATGGAAGCTTTCGCACAGTATGGTGGAATGTTCATTCGTGAAGCAGGCGCCATTTCTTTTGGGATCATTCTGGTCGCATGTGTCGTGCAGACAGCGTTTCGTCTGTGGATGCTGTTTCGGGAGCGAAAAGTATAAAAGCGTTCTGCACGATAGAAATGTTGCAGAACGCTTTTAAAACAGGAAATAGGATAAAAGATAGGTCAGACAGCCGGCAATTGCAGCCCAAATGAGAAAGGTCAGGAACAGGCAAAATAAATAGCTGACCGGAAAGCGGGCATAACGCAGTTGTTCGCCCAACTCATCTGGGTCTCCCATGCTGCGAAGCGCTGTGGAAACAGCTTGCTCATGCGTATCGCCACGATCCTGCTCCAGATATTCCACATGGGATAGGATGTGATCGGTCAATTCACGCCGTATGCGTGCGCGATAGGGTGGCCAAAATAAGTGGCGGCACACCTGATTGAGATAACGGGCAATTCGCTCATCCGGGGACACATGCTTCACCTCCGACGACTTTGCCGAATTGCTTGCAGAAGGATTCCCATTCGCGGCGGCAGCGCGCAAGTGTTTTAACGCCTTGGCGAGTGAGCTGATAATAGCGACGGCGACGTCCCGCGTCGGACGCACGTTCGTAAGAGCGAACCTCGCCGCGTGCTTCCAGGCTGTGTAGGATGGGGTAGAGTGTGCCTTCTTTCATGGAGAAGGTCTGATCTGAGCGACATTCCAGCTCGCGAATGATCTGATAGCCGTACTTATCGGCATCTTCTAAAAGGGCGAGGACAAGCAATGTGTTGCTTCCTGGAAAAGCAGAATCATTTTTCTTGCGTGACAAAAGAAACACCTCCCAATACCTCGATTGTCGATGTATCCATAGTATATCCCGGCAAATGGAATGTGTCAAACGCTTTGTTACCAAAAAACCTTGCTTTATGAGGATATTTCCTGTATAATAATCAAGTATCTATTCACTATGGAGGATGAGAGAACGATGTTTACCGATTTGTTCAACTGGCTGCTTGGCGCGGGGCGTGAGCTTGCGGTTGTGATTATTTCTATGATGCCGTTGGTGGAGCTGCGCGGTGCAGTCCCGCTTGGCGTTGCGGTTGGTATGCCGGAAGCGACATTGATTCCGCTCGCGATTCTTGGCAATATGCTTCCCATTCCGTTTCTGCTGTTTTTTGGTGAAAAAATTTTGGACTGGGTATGCACACTGCCGCCTTTGACCAAATTTGCAACTGCCTATAAGCAAAAGCTGCTTTCCAAGACCGATCAGGTTACAAAATATGCACGTATTGGTTTGTTCCTGTTTGTGGCAATTCCGCTGCCGGGTACTGGAGCATGGTCGGGGGCACTGATTGCTACCATTTTGAAAATGCCGAAAACAAAGGCGCTGTTATCCATTCTGGCGGGCGTTATTACGGCAGGTATCATTATGTTGATGGCATCCCACAGCGTGATTGGTGTAGTCAATTTGTTTTAAAAAATGCGTCCGGACAACACTCCGGACGCATTTTTTTGATATTAACTTAAATGCGGCAGGCTTCCAGCAAGGCATGCTTGCAGTCCCACAGCTTTTGAGACAAATCCACAAAATAGGTTTGCGGATTTTCAAAACGTTTGATTTGTTCCCAAAGCGTATCCACTTCAGATAGGCAGTAATTACGGATCGAGCTGATATCTGGGCTGGTATATACGCAGCGACCTGCTTTGAACAGCTGAACGCGAAGCGGACGAACAGTATAATCAGTAACGACACGTTTCTTCCACGTATGGATCGGATGGAACAGGGTATAGGGCTGGTTGCTGTCAATCACTTCGTCGTGAATCGTCAGCACATCGCCCAGTGCTTTGCCGGTCTTATTATCAAACAGACGATAGACTTGCTTAAAGTGCGGTGTGGTGATTTTCTCTACATTTTCCGAAACCTTGATCTTGGGGATGATCTCTCCCTCAGCGTTCTCAACCGCTGCAAGTTTATAGACGCCACCAAATACCGGTTCGGATTTGGAGGTGATCAGACGCTCTCCGATGCCGAAAGAGTCGACGCATGCACCCTGTACCAGCAAATCGCGCACCAGATATTCGTCGAGCGAGTTGGATGCCATAATCTGCATATCAGGGAAACCTGCCTCATCCAGCATTTTGCGTGCTTCGATGGAAAGATAGGCAATATCGCCGGAATCCAGACGAATGCCGCGCGGACGAATCCCTTTTTCCTCAACCATTTCTCGGGCAACTCGCAGTGCATTCGGAACGCCCGATTTGAGGACGTTATAGGTGTCAACCAGAAAAAGGCAGTTATCCGGATAAATATCCGCATAGGCTTTAAATGCCTCGTATTCGCTGTCAAACATTTGCACCCATGAGTGCGCCATCGTACCGCCAGCAGGAATTTTGAAATCGCGGTCAGCCAGCACGCAGGCTGTGCCCTGACAGCCGCCGATATAGGCAGCGCGTGCACCGTAAATCGCGCCGTCATAGCCTTGCGCACGGCGCGAGCCAAATTCCAGCACCGTACGGCCCTGCGCCGCGCGTGTAATGCGGTTGGCCTTGGTGGCAATCAGGGTTTGGTGGTTGATGGTGAGCAACACCATGGTTTCCACAAACTGCGCCTGAATCATCGGCCCTGCAACAGTGACCAGCGGTTCGCCGGGGAACACGGGGGTTCCTTCCGGCACAGCCCAGACATCACATTCAAACTTGAAATGTCGGAGATAGTGTAGAAATGCTTCGGAGAAACAGCCACGGCCGCGCAGGTATTTGATATCTTCATCGGTAAAGTGCAGGTTTTTAAAATAGTCGATCAGCTGCTCAACGCCGGCCATGATGGCATAGCCGCCGCCATCCGGCACACGACGAAAAAACATGTCAAAATATGCGCGGCGATCCGCGATCCCTTTTTCAAAATAGCCATGCGCCATGGTAAACTCATAAAAGTCGGTCAACATGGTCAAATTCTTGTCTGTCATTGCGAAAAACGCCCCTTTGCGCACGCGGGTCGTGCGCTTTTTATTCATTTCATGTAACTGTCTTGACACAGTACATTTATAGATATCATAGTACGATTTGGGCAAAAGTGCAAGTATTTCTTGGTAACAAAAATCCACAAAATGAATAAATATGCATAATATAAAATATTTATAAATTTTTCTTGCCAAACGATGGGAGAGGGAGTATAATGAAACAGTCGAAAAAATGACAGGCATGGAGGTCAACAGACATGGAAAAGAAATATAACAAAGTTGTTCTGGCATACTCGGGCGGTTTGGACACTTCGGTGCTCATTCCGTGGCTCAAGGAGCATTACGGCTGCGAGGTTATCGCGGTTTCCGGCAACGTCGGTCAGGCCGGTGAGCTGGACGGTCTTGAGGAGAAGGCACTGGCTACCGGCGCGTCCAAGCTGTACATTGAAGACTTGACCAAGGAGTTCGTGGATGACTACATCATTCCGACTATGAAGGCCGGCGCAACCTATGAACAATATCTGCTGGGCACTTCGTTTGCGCGTCCGATCATTGCAAAGCGCATCGTTGAGATCGCACTCAAGGAAGGTGCGGACGCGATTTGCCACGGCTGCACAGGCAAGGGCAATGATCAGGTTCGTTTTGAACTGGCAATCCACGCCTTTGCGCCGCAGATGGATATTATTGCGCCGTGGCGTTTCTGGGAGCTGAACAGCCGCGAAAAGGAGATTGCTTACGCGGAGGCGCACAATATTCCGCTTAAGATCAATAAGGAAACCAACTATTCCAAGGATAAGAACCTGTGGCATTTGAGCCACGAGGGCCTGGATCTTGAATTGCCGTCCAACGAAGCGCCGATCAACCGTCAGGGCTTCCTCGAGCTGGGTGTATCGCCTGAGCAGGCACCCGACAAGCCGACTTACGTCACCATCCACTTTGAAAAGGGTGTTCCGACCGCGGTCGATGGTGAAGAGATGGATTCGGTTGCCATTATCGAAAAGCTCAACAAGCTTGGCGGTGAAAACGGCGTTGGCATTCTGGATATCGTCGAGAACCGTCTGGTCGGTATGAAGAGCCGCGGCGTGTATGAGACTCCGGGTGGTGCGGTGCTGTATGCAGCGCATCAGAAGCTCGAGGAGATCACTCTCGATAAGGAGACTGCGCACTACAAAGCGCAGGTTGCGATGAAGTTTGGCGATCTGGTTTACAACGGCCAGTGGTACACTCCGCTGCGCAAGGCGCTGTCCGCGTTTGTCGACTCCACGCAGGAAACGGTTACCGGCGATGTAAAGCTCAAGCTGTACAAGGGCAATATCATTCCGGCATCCGTCACTTCGCCGTACAGCCTGTATTCTGAGGATATGGCAACCTTCAACGAGGACGACTGCTACGATCAGGCGGATTCCGCGGGCTTCATCAACCTGTTCGGTCTGCCGCTCAAGGTTCGTGCGCTGAATGATCAGATTCTGTATCAGAAGACCGGCAAGCATTTCCCGTCGGTAGAAAAGTAATCTAAGTGTTGTAGGGCGGCATGTCCGAACGTGCCGCCCTACGGGTGTTTTGTGAGGTAACGCATTATGGCAAAATTATGGGCAGGACGGTTTCAGAAGGAAACCGATCTGGTGGTAAACGACTTTAACTCGTCGATCCTGTTTGACTGCCGGTTATATAAAGAAGATATCACAGGTTCAATCGCGCATGCAACCATGCTGGGCAAGCAGGGGATCATCGAAGAGCATGAAGCGGAAAAGATCGTAGAAGGATTGAAGGGTATCCTCAAGGATATTGAGGATGGCAAGGTGGAGTTCTCTCTCGATTACGAGGACATCCACATGAATATCGAGCAGTTGCTGACTGAGCGCATCGGTGATACCGGTAAGCGCCTGCATACCGGTCGCTCGCGTAACGATCAGGTAGCGCTCGACATGCGTATTTATGTCAAGGCAGAGATTCAGGAAATCATTTCTATGATCTGCACCTTTATGAAGGCGCTCTGCAAGAAGAGCCGTGAAAATCTGGATGCAGTCATGCCGGGTTATACGCATTTGCAGCGTGCACAGCCGACTACGTTTGCGCATTATATGATGGCCTATGCCAACATGCTCAAGCGTGACATTGGCCGCTTGCAGGATTGTTTTGAGCGCATGGATGAAATGCCGCTTGGTTCTGGCGCTCTGGCTTCGACTACTTATCCGATCGACCGTGAGTTTGTTCGTCAGCAGCTGGGCTTTGCTCGCTTGACTGATAACTCGTTGGATGGTGTTTCCGACCGCGACTATTGTGTCGAGTTGCTTTCAGCGCTGTCTATCCTGATGATGCACTTGTCGCGTCTGTCTGAAGAAATCATTTCGTGGTGCTCTTGGGAGTTTAAGTTTATTGAGCTGGACGATGCGTATTCCACTGGCTCGTCCATCATGCCGCAGAAGAAGAATCCGGACGTATGCGAGCTGATCCGAGGCAAGACCGGCCGTGTGTACGGCGCGCTGACCACAATGCTGACCGTGCTCAAGGGTCTGCCGCTGGCATATAACAAGGATATGCAGGAGGACAAGGAGGCTGTGTTCGGCGCGATCGACACGGTCAAGCAGTGCCTTGAGGTATTCACGCCTATGTTCTCCACCATGACGCTGCGTCGCGACAACATGCGCAAGGCGGCATCCGGCGGCTTTATCAATGCAACCGATTGCGCGGACTACCTGACCAAGAAGGGTATGCCGTTCCGCGATGCATACAAGACGGTCGGCCGTCTGGTCAACCAGTGCATCAAGGCGGATGAAACGCTTGAAACCATGACCATGCGTGACTTTGCCGCGATTTCGGACAAATTTGGTGATGATATCTATGATGCACTTGATCTGCGCACTTGTGTTGCCGGCAGAAAGGTAGTCGGTGGTCCGGCGCCGCAGGAGGTTACCCGTCAGATCGACAAGATCGAGCACTTCATCGCGGAGGTAGAAGGCGATGAAGCCTAAGGTATATATCGACGGCAAAGAAGGCACAACTGGCTTGCAGATTTACGACCGCCTTTCTGGTCGGGCTGATATTGAACTGCTGCTGATCGACGAGGATAAGCGCAAGGATACTGAAGAGCGCCGTAAGTTCCTAAACGCTGCAGATATTGTGTTCCTTTGTCTGCCGGATGCGGCGGCGAAAGAAGCGGTCACGCTGATCGAAAACGATCATACCCGCGTCATTGACGCTTCCACCGCACACCGCACGAATCCTGATTGGGATTACGGTTTTGCTGAGTTGTCCAAAGCACATCGCATGGCGATTGCGGAGTCCAAGCGGGTCGCCAATCCCGGCTGCCACGCGAGCGGCTTTATTGCGTCGGTGTATCCGCTGGTGGCGAGCGATGTCGTGCCCGCGGATTTTGCATTCACCTGTTCGTCGCTGACCGGCTATTCGGGTGGCGGTAAAAAGATGATCGCAGAATATGAGGACGTAAATCGTGATGCTTGCCATAATTCTGAACGCATATATGGCCTGAATCTGCATCACAAGCATCTGCCTGAGATGGAGTATGTCTGTGGGCTGACGCAGCCGCCGGTGTTTGTGCCGGTGGTGGGTGATTTCTATAAGGGCATGGCGACGACCGTTATGCTGCCCGGATTGGATGCTGCACATGTGCATGAAGCGCTTGCCGCGCATTATGAGGGTCAGAAATTGGTCACGGTTGCGCCGCTCGGCGGTGATGCGTCTGTCATTTATGCCAATACGCTTGCTGGGCATGACAGGCTGAGATTGATCGTGAACGGACACGAGAAGCAGACTATCGTCACCGCGCTGTTTGACAATCTCGGTAAGGGTGCGTCGGGTGCGGCGGTGCAGAATATGAATATTATGCTCGGGTTGGACGAAACGACTGGGCTGACCCTGTAATCATTTCGCTGTGCGCAAAGGAGAAGTGAAACGATGAAAATTATCGAAGGCGGCGTGTGCGCCGCACAAGGCTTTACCGCGGGCAGCATTCGCTGCGGCATCAAGGAAAGCCGTACCAATGACGATACCGCGATTATTTTCAGCGCGTGCGAATGCACCGCTGCGGCAACTTATACGATGAACCGTGTCAAGGCGGCACCGGTTTATGTTACTATGGAGCATCTGGAAAACGGTGTCGCGCGTGCGATTATTGCGAATTCGGGCAACGCCAATGCCTGTGCACCGGATGGCATGGAAAACGCCCGCCGCATGGCAAAGGCGGCATCCAAGCTGCTTGGCGTGGATGAGAATGATGTTGTCGTCGCTTCCACCGGTGTTATCGGTCAGCGTCTGCCGGTTGAGTGCATTGAGAAGCATTTGCCGGAAATCAAACTGGAAGAGAATGGATCGGAAAAGGTGAACCTTGCTATTATGACAACCGATACGCGCACTAAAACAGCGGCGGTTGAATTTACCATCGGCGGCAAGACCTGCCGTATCGGTGGCATTTGCAAGGGAAGCGGTATGATTCATCCCAACATGGGCACAATGCTGTCCTTTATTACGACCGACTGCGCGATTACGCATGAAATGCTGACCGAAGCTTTGCAGGAAAACGTGCGCAAGACGTATAACCGCGTCACGGTTGACGGCGATACCTCGACCAACGATATGTGCGTGGTACTGGCAAATGGCAAGGCAGGCAATGAACTGATCGACTGGCAGGACGAGGACTATCAGGCGTTTTGCAAGGCGCTGAACGAAGTCAACACGCGTTTGGCGCGCCAGATCGCGGCGGATGGTGAGGGTGCCAGCAAGCTGGTCACCTGCACGGTGAGCGGTTCGCGTTCGGAAGAGGCAGCGGAGCGTCTGGCTAAAGCGGTCGTTGGTTCGAATCTGGTCAAGGCGGCCATGTTCGGCGCGGATGCTAACTGGGGGCGTGTGCTGTGCGCAATGGGTTATTCCAAGGCGCCGTTTCGGCCGGAATATGTAACGGTCGCGTTTTCCTCCACCGCAGGCAATATCACGGTCTGTGAAAAGGGAGAAGCGGTTGATTTTGACGAGGATCTGGCCAAGAAAATCCTGTCCGAAAATGAGGTCGTCATTGCAGTGAACGTCAATGAAGGCGAGGACAGCGCGACGGCGTGGGGCTGCGATCTGACCTATGATTATGTCAAAATCAACGGTGATTACCGGACCTGATGAACTTACGAAATAAAGGGAAGAGGCAATATGGATACACAACTTGATGCAGAGCTCAAAGCCAAGATTCTGGTTGAAGCACTGCCTTATATCCAGAAGTATTACGGACAGACCGTCGTGGTCAAATATGGCGGCAATGCCATGATCAATGAAGAACTAAAGGACGCGGTCATTCACGACCTAGTGCTGCTCAATCTGGTCGGCGTTAAGGTTGTTGTGGTACACGGCGGCGGGCCGGAAATCTCTGAAATGCTCAAGAAGATCGGTAAGGAGTCGCGCTTTGTCAACGGCCTGCGCTATACCGATCGCGAAACTATGGATATCGTTCAAATGGTGCTGTGCGGCAAGGTCAACAAGGATCTTGTGACGCTGCTTGAGAAGGCGGGCGGACGCGGTATCGGTCTGGGCGGTATGGATGGTGGTATGTTTCAGGCGAAGCGCCTGACCGATCGCACCGGCACAGATTATGGCTATGTTGGCGATATCGTCGATGTGAATCCTGCGCCGGTTATCGACGTGCTCGAGCAGGGGTATATCCCGGTTGTTTCGACGGTGGCGCAAGGCATTGACGATGAAACCAATTACAACATTAACGCGGATACCGCGGCTTGCAAGCTTGCGGTCGCGCTGGGCGCAAAGAAACTCATTCTGCTGACCGATGTGCGTGGCTTGATGCTTGATCCGGATGACGAATCGACGCTGTTGACCAATCTCAAGGTTTCCGAGGTGCCGCGTCTGATGCGCGATGGCATCATTAAAGGCGGCATGATTCCGAAGGTGGATTGCTGCGTGGAAGCGGTCCGCAAGGGTGTCGATCAGGCGAATATTCAGGACGGTCGCGTTAAGCATTCGATTTTGATTGAATTGTTGTCCAAGGTTGGCGTTGGCACGATGTTCCAGTGAGAAAGAAGCGAAATAAATGACATATCAAGAACTTAAGGCCGAGGAAAATCAATATGTGATGAACACCTACGGCCGTTTCCCGATTGCGCTCGACCATGGCGAGGGCGCGACTGTGTGGGATGTGGAAGGTAAAAAATACATTGACTTGGCATCCGGCATCGGTGTCAACTGCATGGGATACAACAACGCAAAGATTATTGACGCAATCACCACGCAGGCACACAGGCTGATGCATGTCTCCAATCTGTTTACTACCGAGCCGATGGTGCAGGTGGCCAAAAAGCTGGTAGAAAAAACGCATCTGAATGGCAAAGTATTTTTTGCAAATTCAGGTGCGGAGGCGAACGAGGGCGCAATTAAGTTGGCTCGCAAATATTCGTATGATAAATACGGTGAAGGACGCTACAAGATTGTAACGCTCATCAATTCGTTTCACGGTCGTACGGTCACTACGCTCAAGGCGACTGGACAGGATCGGTTCCACAACTACTTTTTCCCCTTTACCGAGGGATTTGATTATGCGGTAGCCAATGATTTTGACTCCGTGCGCAAAAAAGTAGACGACATGACCTGCGCAGTGATGATGGAACTGGTACAGGGTGAGGGCGGTGTGCTGCCGCTTGACCCGGATTTTGTCAAACAGGTGGAAGCATTGTGTCGCGAGAAGGATTTGCTTCTCATTATTGACGAGGTGCAGACCGGCATCGGCCGCACGGGCAGCCTGTTCTGCTTCCAGCAGTATGGCATCCGTCCGGATGTGGTGACTATGGCAAAGGGGCTTGGCGGCGGTATGCCGATCGGCGCAGTGCTGGCGGCAGAAAGCTGTTCCAAGGTATTGACTCCCGGCACACATGCCGCGACCTTTGGCGGCACACCGATCGTATGTGCTGCAGCAAATGCTGTGCTCGATACCGTTGGAGACGGACAATTCCTGTCTCAGGTGCGGGAAAAAGGCGAGTATTTGAAAAACGGGATTCTGGCGCTTGGTTCCCCCAATATCCATGGTGTGCGCGGCATGGGCCTGATGCTGGGCATCATTGTGGATGAAGGCAAGCATGCGGCTTTTGCCAATAAATTGATAGAAAAAGGCGTGTTGGCGATCACGGCAGGCAAAAACGCTGTTCGTCTGCTGCCTCCGCTGACCATCTCAAAGGAAGAGATGGACGAAGCGCTCCATATCATGAAAGAGGTGTTTTGATTGAAGCATTTACTCAAACTGCTGGATTGCTCGACTGAGGAGATCATTGGTCTGCTCGACCTTGCCGACCAGCTCAAGTATGAAAAAAAGCATAATATTTCCCACCGTCATCTGGAAGGCAAAAGCCTCGGCATGATCTTCCAGAAGTCCTCCACTCGCACGCGTGTCTCGTTTGAGACCGGCATGTACCAGCTGGGCGGTCAGGCGCTGTTCCTGTCCAACCGGGATTTGCAGATTGGCCGCGGCGAGCCGGTACAGGATACGGCACGTGTTCTTAGCCGCTATCTGGACGGCATCATGATCCGCACCTACGAGCAGAAGGAAGTGGAGGATCTTGCCAACTACGGCTCTATTCCGATTATCAATGGTTTGACGGACTTCTGCCATCCGTGCCAAGTATTGGCCGACCTGATGACCATCCGCGAGAAGTTTGCGGTACTTGAGGGCATCAAGATGTGCTACATTGGAGACGGCAATAATATGGCGAACTCGCTGATTGTCGGCGGCCTGAAAACTGGTATGAAGGTGTCGGTTGCAACGCCGGAAGGCTATCGCCCACACGCAGACGTTATGGCGTTTGCCGAGGGGAATCCGGACTTCTTCATCACGGACGATCCGATGAAGGCAGCCGAGAATGCAGATGTAGTCATCACCGATACTTGGGCATCCATGGGTATGGAGGCTGAGAAGGAGGTGCGCATGAAGGCGTTTAAGGGCTACCAGGTGAACGACGAACTGCTGGCCGCGGCCAAGCCCGGCTGCATGGTGCAGCACTGCCTGCCGGCATATCGTGAGCAGGAGATCACCACCAAGGTGTTTGAGGCACATGCGGATGAGATCTTTGAGGAAGCGGAGAACCGTCTGCATGCGCAGAAAGCGGTTATGGTTACATTGATGGGTAATCAGGACGCGTAAAGACAGAACACAAAACGAACAAACGAGGGAGGGGCAGTGCGCTCCTCCTTTGTTTCGCTTAGAAGGATGTGGCCTTATGATGGGGGTAACAGATTGAGTGCGAAGCAAATCGATTTTTCCAAAGGAAGTGTGCAGAAAAGCACACTGGCAGTTGCGGCGCCGATGCTGGTAGCGCAGGCGCTGAATCTGCTGTACAACATTGTTGATCGGATTTATATTGGGAAAATTCCGGAAGATGGAACAATCGCACTGGCAGGTGTGGGTTTGTGTTTTCCAGTGATAACGCTGGTGACAGCGTTTGCGAATTTGTTCGGATTGGGTGGCGCGCCGCTGTGCTCCATTGCGCGTGGTCAACAGGATGAAGCAGGCGCCCGCAAAATCATGACCAATGCCTATTTCATGCTGCTTTTGACAGGAATTGTGTTGACTGCCTTAGGAATTGCATTGCATAAACCGATTCTGTATTTGTTGGGGGCGAGTGATGCCACCTATCCATATGCCGCGTCCTATCTGACGATTTACCTGCTGGGAACGATTTTTGTGATGACCTCACTTGGGTTAAATCCATACATTAACAGCCAAGGTTTCGCACGCATTGGCATGCTGACTGTATTGTTGGGCGCTATGGCAAATATTGTGCTCGATCCCGTGTTTATTTTCGTGTTGGATATGGGCGTACGTGGTGCAGCGGTGGCTACCATCTTGTCGCAATTGTTGTCGGCTGCATGGGTGTTGCGCTTTTTGACTGGACGAAAGACGGAATTGCGTATGAACTTCCGTGCATTTCGGCCGGATTTCGGTTGCATTCGAAAAATTACTCTTTTGGGCACAGCCAGCTTTGTAATGTCGTTTACAGATTCTCTGGTGCAAGGGGTGTGCAACGCTATGCTGCGCCAGTTTGGCGGTGATTTGTACATCAGTGTGATGACCGTTATCAATTCTGTAAGGCAGATTGCGCAAACGCCGGTTATGGCCATATCAGACGGTGCTTCGCCTGTTATTAGTTTCAATTACGGGGCGCGTGCCTATAAACGGGTGCGGCAAGCTATCCGTTTTATGACACAGCTCGGTTTTGGATACACATTGCTGATTTGGGGACTAATTTCCGCTTTCCCTACATTTTTCATTCGCATTTTCAATCACGAGACAGAATTGATACACGCGGCTGTTCCTGCATTGCATCTGTATTTCTTTGGTTTTGTGATGATGGCGTTTCAGTTTGCCGGACAGTGTGTGTTCAAATCGCTGGGACGCGCGCGCATGGCTATTTTCTTCTCTATTTTTCGTAAGGTGATTATTGTTGTGCCGCTGACGCTGCTGCTGCCGCACATTTGTGGGCTGGGCGTCAATGGTGTATTTCTTGCTGAACCAATTTCCAATTGCGTTGGCGGCCTTTTGTGTTATGTAACGATGCGGCTTACTGTTCTCTTGCAGCTGAAACAAAAAGACGAAAGGGAAACTTCATCTTAGCATGTCTTTGACTTGCTTTTGCAGATTCTTTTCGGTATAATGTGTGCGAGAGAGCCCGCTGGGCTTGGAAAAGGAGAAAATACATGGAACTGCATTACGACATTACCAAGCAGGATTATATTGATTTTAACCTGAATTATTTCGTCAACAACGCGATGATACAGCGTAGCATCCTGATGACGCGCATTGCTACGGCGGTACTTGTCGTTGTGGGCGGTACAGTGCTGATGTACTGGGTCAAGGGGCTTAGTGTTCTATCGGTGGCCGTGTATTTGGCATTGGCGGCGCTGTGCTTTTTCGGAACGCCGTGGTATATGAAGCGTAAGGTAGTCAAAAACACAGAGCGCATCCTGAGAAATGCCAATAACAAGCAGTTGTGCGGTCCGAAAACACTGACACTGCGCGAGGACGAATTTGAGCTGTCTGGCGAAAACGAGGATACAGTTTACCAATATGAAGCTGTGCAGCGCACTGCAACGGATGCTGGGCATTATTATATTTTTGTCGATGAGTTTTCTGCTGTGATTGTGCCGTTTTCTGCGTTTGAGGATGAGACGCAGAAGAAAGCGTTTTATGAACGCATCACCGCGCATATTCAAGATGAAGCACTTAAGTGCTGAAAAAACTCCCCTAAGGGGGAGTTTTTTGTTTTGAGAGGGGAACAGCGTGTGATATGGTACGTCTAACCAAATAAATGAAACGAATGGAGGGGATCATGATGAAACGAAGAATGCTGGCGGTGGTGCTCAGCCTGTGCTTATTGCTACCGGTGACCGCCGGTGCAGCACAGGAGCAGGCAGTATGTGGGTATCCAATAGAGCAAACTATGCAGGAATTATCCAAAACGGTTAAACGTGGAGAGTTTCTGGAAGCGCTGGCAATCGCATCTGGTGAAAATCCGGCAGACAGTGCGTGGATCGACATGGCAGATTACTTTGTGGACGGTGCAGAAGCGTCTGACGGCGTTAAGTGGGCGTTCGCCAAGTGGGTTTTGAACGGCGATGGTAAGGGAGAAGACCGCGGTACACTGCGGCTTGATGATGATATCACCCGGCAGGAAGCTGCGGCGTTCCTCGGGCGGTATTTGGATTATCGCTATACGGAATTGCCGGCTGGCTGCGGTACTGGTTCCCCTTCGATGGATAACGTCGCGGACTGGGCGAAGCATGGGGTGATGCAGTGTTGGCTGTATGGTGTGATCGACACAAAGGGCATGTCTGATTTTCAGCCAAATGGTTTGGCATCTGGTGAAGAGGCGGCAGATTGGATCACCAATGCGAATGCCGTGACAGCAAGCGCCTACTGGACACCGGAAGAGGCTGGTATATTTGCCGACGCGCTGGTGCGTGCGGCTGCGCCGGAGGGGAATTGGGTGCTGTCGCCTTATTCCGCGCGGCTGTGTCTTGCCATGCTGGCAAACGGTGCCAAGGGCGAAACGCAAGCTGAACTGCTGGATGCTTTGCAGATCGACGATCTGGAAGCATTTAACCAGAGTGTGAAGGAATTGCTGGAAACGTATGACAGCTATGCTCGCATTATGTCGCTGGATACGGCAAACTCTATTTGGATCAACCAAAGCTGGTTTGACGGTAAGGGCGAATTTCTGTCGGATTTTTTGAAAACTATGGAGGCGGACTATCGCGCGACGGTTGAGGAAGTCACAAACAAAGACTCGGTCGAGCGGGTCAATGCATGGGCAAACGAAAAGACAAACGGCAAAATTCCTTCTATCCTGACCGAAGATAACCGCGAATTTGTCACGGCGTTGGTTAATGCCGTATATTTTAAGGCAGCGTGGGCAAACGAATTTTATGAACACAATACGGAAAAGGCTGACTTTGAAAATGCGGATGGTACAGCCGGAACCGTCGATATGATGCACCAGTCCGATGGCTTCGGTTATTATGCCACGCCGGGCGTTGAAGCGCTCAAAATGGACTATCGCAAATATGCGGTGGATAATGCCGAGGGTGACAACTGGGAATACTTCCGCGACGCAGATTTCAGCATGTATCTGATCAAAGCGGATAAGGAGATCGACGTGCAGCATTTGCTCGATCAGGCGGAATTCGTTTACGGCGATGTTAATGTCTCTATTCCTAAATTCAAGGTTGAATACAGCGCGGCGCTGGATGATGCTCTGAAGGCGCTTGGTGTTGAAACAGCTTATGATGCGGAAAAGGCCGATTTGACGGCTATGCTTGATTCGACTGGCTTGCCCGGCAAACAGCACTTCCTCGATACCGTGCTGCAAAAGGTGTATATCTCTGTCGACGAAAAGGGCACCGAGGCGGCGGCCGTCACTGCCGCAGTAGACGCTGGAGGCTCTGCCGAGCAGACCCGTCCGAAACTGGTGCGTGAATTCACTGCCGATTGTCCA
The DNA here is from genome assembly GCF_963927765.1 of uncultured Agathobaculum sp. Lineage (NCBI taxonomy): Bacteria > Bacillati > Bacillota > Clostridia > Eubacteriales > Butyricicoccaceae > Agathobaculum > uncultured Agathobaculum sp. The sequence continues at coordinate 23,129 of NZ_CAWVCU010000095.1, forward strand.
TTCTGGTTTGTGATCCGTGATAACGCAAATAAGGAGATTCTGTTTGTCGGCCGGTATGAAATGGCACAATAACTGGTTGACAAACCGTGCTTTGGGGTATAATATAGTCACATATAGTTGCAAAAGGCGATGACGGAAATCCCATAGATACTCCTAAGCACCTGTCAGAGAGCGGACGACGCGGCTGAAAGCGTTCGCAGGCGCTGGTATAGTGGCACCGATTCCTGAGCTCCGCGGCGGAAAACACAGTATGTCGCGGCGTTTCGTCCACGTTACGGACTCCAGAGCGGCAAGTCTATAAGCAGGCTTGCAAGCAGGGTGGAACCGTGGGTTTAGTATAAGCTCACCCCTGATTGATGTCGGGGGTGGGCTTTTTTTGTTCTCCCCGCAAAACAAAAAGGAGGAACACCATTATGTCCGAAGACAACAAGTACACGTTTGAAAACCCGGAATACCGCGATACCTATCGTCATACGGTATCACACATTCTTGCACAGGCGGTCAAGCGCCTGTATCCGGAAGTCAAGCTCGCGATCGGCCCGTCGATCGAAAACGGCTTCTATTATGATTTTGACGCACCGTTTTCGTTTACGCAGGAAAACCTCGACGCGCTTGAAGCAGAAATGAAGAAGATCTGCAAGGAAAAGCTCAAGCTCGAGCGCTTTGAGCTGCCGCGTGCCGAAGCTCGCAAGCTGATGGAGGAAAAGGAAGAGCCGTATAAGGTGCAGCTGATTGATGACCTGCCGGAGGACGCGACTATTTCGTTCTACAAGCAGGGAGAGTTTACCGACCTGTGCGCTGGTCCGCATCTGGATTCGACCGGACGTGTGAAGGGCAACGGTATCAAGCTGATGAACGTCACCGGTGCATACTGGCGTGGCGACAGCAAGAACAAGATGCTCCAGCGCATTTACGGCACGGCTTTCCCGAAGAAGGACGAGTTGGATGAATACCTCAACATGCTCGAAGAAGCCAAGAAGCGCGACCATCGTCGCCTTGGAAAGGAGCTTGGCCTGTTTATGCTGACCGAGGAAGGTCCCGGCTTCCCGTTCTTCCTGCCCAATGGCATGACACTCAAGAATACGCTGATCGATTACTGGCGTGAGGTGCATAAGAAGTACGGCTATGTGGAGGTTTCCACGCCGGTTATCCTGAGCCGTAAGCTGTGGGAGCGCTCGGGTCACTGGGATCATTATAAGAACAATATGTATACCACGGTCATTGACGAAGAGGATTTTGCGATCAAGCCGATGAACTGCCCGGGCGGCATGTTGGTTTATAAGTCTCAGCCGCACTCCTACCGCGAATTGCCGCTGCGCGTGGGCGAACTGGGTCTGGTACACCGTCACGAGCTGTCTGGCGCGCTGCATGGTCTGTTCCGCGTGCGTTGCTTCACGCAGGACGATGCGCATATCTTTATGACCCCGGAGCAGATGAAGGACGAGATCAAGAATACCGTCAAGCTGTTTGATGAGGTATACTCGGTCTTCGGCCTGACCTATAAGATTGAGCTGTCCACCATGCCGGAGGATCACATCGGTACGGTTGAGCAGTGGGAGCACAATCAGGATATCCTCAAGGAAGCCATCACGGAGATGGGCAAGGACTATGTCGTCAATGAAGGTGACGGCGCGTTCTATGGCCCGAAGCTCGACTTCCATCTGGCTGATTCCCTTGGCCGCACCTGGCAGTGCGGCACGATCCAGCTGGATTCCCAGCTGCCGGAGCGCTTTGAGCTTGAGTATATTGGTGCGGACGGCGAGAAGCATCGCCCGATCATGATCCACCGCGTTGTGCTCGGTTCGATCGAGCGCTTCATCGGTGTTATCACTGAGCACTTTGCCGGTGCATTCCCGACGTGGCTTGCGCCGGAGCAGGTGCGCGTCATGCCGATGACCGACCGCAACGTGCCGTGCTCGCAGGAAGTTATGCGCCAGCTGACCGAAGCGGGCTTCCGTGTGTCTATGGATGACCGTAACGAGAAGATTGGATACAAGATCCGCGAGGCGCAGGTGCACAAGGTACCGTATATGATCGTCATTGGAGACAAGGACGAAGAAAAGGGCATCATCTCTGTGCGCGAGCGCAAGACCGGCGAGACTACGCCGATGGAACTTTCTGAGTTCATTGAGAAACTCAGCTATGAAGTCAAGGAAAAACTGAAGTAAGAAAGCGCATTCCGGCAGGGTAGTTCGCAGGCTGGCCGCATACCGAAAGGGGATCTTGGTATGAAAAAGCTGATTGCTGTTTGTGTTGTCTGCATGCTGTCGACATTCGCCGCGGGAGCGGCGAACGTCGGCACGATTGACAACGGTTATCCGGGCGATACCGAAGCACAGGCGCAGATGCTATGTGATCTCGGTCTGTTTCGCGGCACGGAAAAGGGGTTTGAACTGGAAAAGCCCATGACGCGTGCGGAAGCCGCCGCAATGCTCACGCGGTTGCTCGGCGCGGAGGACAAAGCACTTTCCGGTGATTGGGCGCATCCGTTTACCGATGTGCCGCAGTGGGCGGACAGCTATGTCGGCTGGCTGTATGAAAGCGGGCTGACCAAGGGTGTCTCCACCACTATTTATGGTGCGGAAGAGAATGTCACTTGCAGGCAGTACTGTACGTTTCTTGCGCGTGCCGCCTCAGATGATGCGTCCTATGAACTTCTATTGTATGACGGTGACGCGGAGGAAGCTGCATGTGACGAAGCTGGTTTTGTCCGTGGGGACGCGGTTTCATTGTCAGTACGGCTGCTGGAGCAGTATTATACCAAATATGAAGATACCAACGGTTTTACGGTAGCACAGAAGCTCATCAATCAAGGTGTGTTCACTACGGAGCAGCTAAAAAACGCGGCATGGAATGTACTGCGCCGTGAATATAAGCGGGTCGGAAGTACGCCGTATGGTTCGGATATGGTGTTGTCCTGTGTGATCGCAGGGGTTCCGGTGGCACGGTGCAGCGATGAACGGATCTATGCTCTGTATGCGTCGCAACTGAATGGAGTATACGGCGAACGGAACGAAGCGGGACAGGAGTACCAGCTGTTTTGGATAGATCCTTATACGCTGCAAACGACCGAGCTGCTGCGCTGCGCATCGGGCAGCCAGACCGTCGCGCTGGGTCGCGCTGGCCGGACGGATTATCTGGTGCTGACGGAACCGAATCAGGAGAACAATATCCTGTGTGCAGTACGCGGCACTGCGGTGGAAGCCGTGATGGAACTGTCGGAAGACACGAGAAATCTGGTGATGTTTTCTTGTCTACAAGGCAAGGAAGGCTGTGTATTCCAGTATGACGACAGTACTTTTTATTGCCTTGAGGAAGATGGTATCCGTAAACTGCCGCTTGCCCCCGGCGAAAAATTGGTCAAGGTGATGCAGGATGGTCTGCTGGTGACACAAAATGTGTCGACAGATCATACAGTGATCTCTGCATGGACATGGGACGGCAAGGCGGCCGGCAGTTTTACAGTGGACAATGCCTATCCGGTTCCGGAAGGAATGGAGTCGGAGGATGCGGAGTATATTGCCTATTGGTGCAGCCTGTTTGCACCTAATTTGAAGAGCGATAACGGCACGGAGGTTTGGGGTACAGCAGGTTTGTACCGGGTGACGGACGGTGTATTGACGCAGGTGATAGATACGCCGGTATATGACTGCGAAATTGATCCGGCGGACGGCAGTTATGTGCTGCTCACATCTCCGGTTGATGAGCGTCCCGGCTTTTCTGGTGGCGGTGTCTTTACCCTGACAGGGACGCAGGTGCTTCGCATTGCGCAGGACGGCACACGTCAGATGTTGCTGGCAGATGAGCCGGATCACGGGCTTACTTTCTCGGAGATTTCGAAAGCGAAAGACGGAACAGTACAGGTGGTTTATACCTATGTGATGGGCATGGGCGATACGTATCGATATGAATATGCGGTGGAGAACGGCAGATTGCGTGCGTTGGTTCATACGCCTGGCATGGGATATTCCGGCTATACGGAAGAAGAATGTACGGCAGAGCAGGCGCGTCTCGATGCGCTGGGCGTTGGTGTCGGCGCGGACTAACCGCTACTCAAGCGCGCGAAAATTGTCCGAGCGACGGAATACCTTGACATGATACAGACGCCCCGGTTCAAGCGGTCCAAAGGCGAATTGTCCTTGATCATCGGTGTACAGTGCACCGACTGGAGTTTCCGGCGCGTCTGCACAGTAAATGGTAACGAGTGCGCCGGAGGCAGCTTTTCCGTCCGCGCCGGACACGGTGCCGAGCAGTGCGGGACGCTGGTCGGCTGATAGGGCGACTTTGGTTTCAACTACCTCATTGGCTGCGGGTTTGACAAAAAACGATTGCGAATAATTCACTGGGGCAAACCCCTTTCTGATACAAAGTTCTACTGACACTTTATGAAAATTTAATGAAAAAGGTGAGAAACACTATTATGGCAGATAAGAAAAAACTGGTCAGTGAGATCACATCCATGGATGTGGATTTTGCGCAGTGGTACACGGATATTGTTAAAAAAGCAGAAATGATTGATTACTCCTCGGTTAAAGGCTGTGTCATTATGCGTCCGTATGCACAGGCAATCTGGGAGAATATTCAGAAAACGCTGGATGGTATGTTCAAGGAGACTGGACACGAAAACGTCGCAATGCCGATTTTCATTCCGGAAAGTCTGCTGAAAAAGGAAGCCGATCATGTGGAAGGTTTTGCACCGGAATGCGCATGGGTGACGCATGGTGGTTCGGAAAAGCTGGAGGAGCGTCTGTGTGTGCGCCCGACCTCGGAGACGCTGTTCTGTGAGCATTATGCAAAGGTTGTCCGCTCGTGGCGTGACCTGCCCAAACTGTATAATCAGTGGTGCTCGGTTGTTCGCTGGGAAAAAACCACCCGTCCGTTCCTGCGCAGCCGTGAGTTCTGGTGGCAGGAGGGCCACACTGTGCATGCCACTGCGGAAGAGGCGATGGAAGAGACATTGCGCATGCTGAACATTTATGCGACGTTCTGTGAAGAATATTTGGCTATGCCGGTGCTCAAGGGAGAAAAGACCGAGAAGGAGCGCTTTGCTGGTGCAGAAAAGACCTACACGATCGAAGCGATGATGCATGATGGTAAGGCATTGCAGTCCGGCACAAGCCATTACTTCGGCAACGGTTTTGCCAAGGCATTCAATATGCAGTATACCGACAAGAATAATACTTTGCAGTATATGGAGCAGACCTCTTGGGGTGTCTCCACTCGTCTGATCGGTGCGATCATCATGACCCACGGTGACAATGAGGGTCTTGTGCTGCCGCCGCGCATCGCGCCGACCCAGTTGGTCGTCATTCCGGTTGCAGCACACAAGCCGGGCGTGACCGAAAAGGCGCAGGAGCTGCTGGATGTGGTCAAGGCGGCCGGTGTGCGCGCGAAGATCGATCTGTCCGATAACAGCCCTGGATGGAAGTTTGCCGAGTATGAGATGAAGGGTGTACCGCTGCGTCTCGAAGTTGGCCCGCGTGATATCGAGCAGGGTCAGTGCGTGCTGGTGCGTCGTGATAGCCGTGAAAAGACGGTAGTTAAGTTTGAAGATCTGGCAAGCACGGTACCTGCACTGCTGGAAGAGATCCAGAAGGCATTGTTCCAAAAAGCGCTGAAGAACCGCGAGGAGCATACCTACACGGCCAAGAGCTTGGATGAGATGAAGGAGATCATGAAAGATCATGTTGGCTTTGTCAAGTCTATGTGGTGCGGTGATCTGGCATGTGAGGAAAAAGTCAAGGAAGAGACCGGCATGCCCAGCCGCTGTATGCCGTTTGAACAGGAACAGATCTCGGATGTCTGTCCGGTGTGCGGCAAGCCCGCGCACAAGATGGTCGTCTGGGGCATCGCGTATTGATCTGCTCGGCAGATAATAGGGAAGGAGTAGGCCCATGTTGGAATGGGTGCAGAGCTTTTTAAGCACGGAAATCGGTGCGGTGGTTGGCTCGATTGTCTTTGCAATCGTTGTGTTAGCAGTTACACACTTGCTGGCCAGAATTGTCAATCGAGTGATGCGACGACTGGTTGAACGCCACAGGCAGAGCAATAGCAGTTTGGCAACCATACTTGGATTTGTCCGTTATATCGCGGTTGCAGCAGTATACTTTGCGGGCGTGATGGTGGTAGTATACAGTATCCCCCTGCTGTCGAGTGCAGTGCGAACACTTCTGACTGCTGGCGGCGTGATCGCTGTAGTGGCTGGTCTTGCCGCGCAGGAGGCGCTGGGCAGTGTGGTCAGCGGTATGATGATATTGGCATTCAAACCGTTTCGCATGGGCGATGTGGTGCGGTATATCGATAATGACATCTCAGGTGTCATTGAAGAAATCACGCTGCATCATACAGCCATTCGCACATGGGAAAACAAGCGTGTGATTATCCCTAATAGCAAAATGAACAGCTCAATCATTGAAAATGCTGACTATGCGGATAGCAAAGTTTGTGTTTTCATGCAGATTGGCGTGACCTATGAATCCAATATTGATCTGGCCAAGAAACTGTTGGCAGAAGAAATTCAGCGTCAACCTGATTTTATGGATGTGCGCACGCCGGAACAAAAGGCGGCAGGTGTGCCGCAGGTGCAGGTGGTTGTGCTGGAGCTCGCTGATTCTGCGGTTACGCTGCGCGCATCATTGTGGGCAAAGGATAACAGTACAGCGTTTAGCCTAAAGTGTTCGGTATTGGAGAATATCAAAAAGCTATATGAACAAAATGGCATTGATATCGCATATCCCCATATGGTCGTGATGCAAAAATAATGGGAAACAGGCTTCCCATCAGGGCAGCCTGTTTTTGTTGATGCGTTCTGCTTATCCACTATCATGGTTTTGCTGTACTTTTTTATAGGTTCATGCTATACTGTTTTCAAAAGGAGGGATCATAAATGCTGTTTGGAATTAACAGCCTATATGTTTGGATGGCTGTCATAATTCTATGTGTTGCTGTAGAAGCTTTCACCCTAGATCTGTCTGCCATCTGGTTTGCTGTTGGCGGTGTTGCCGCATTGATTGCCGCCAGCCTTTCGTTGGAAGTATCTGCTCAATTGGTTATTTTTGTTTTGTTTTCTGCAGCATTGCTTGCATTGGTTCGTCCGTTTTGCCGTAAATTTCTCAAAACGAAGAATGAACCCACCAATGCGGATCGCATTATCGGCGAAACAGCAATTGTAACAGAACAGATTGATAATATTCACGAGACTGGCGCTGTTAAAATTATGGGAGCAACTTGGACAGCGCGCAGCATAGATGATTCTGTCATAGCGGAAGGCATGGCTGTTAAAGTAGTTGCGATTCATGGTGTGAAAGCCATGGTGCAAAAGGTTGGATAAGATTTTTGTGGAGTAAAGGAGAACAATATGCCGTTTTTGATTTATGGATTATGGATTATTCTGGCGATTTTGCTGATTGCGTTCCTGGCAAGCAATATTGTGATCGTTCCGCAGGCAAAGGCTTTTATTGTAGAACGTCTGGGAACTTACAAGTGCACGTGGAATACCGGCTTGCATCTGAAGGTACCGCTGTTTGAGCGTGTGGCGCGCAAAGTGACACTAAAAGAGCAGGTTGTGGACTTCCCGCCGCAGCCAGTTATCACGAAGGACAACGTTACGATGCAGATTGATACGGTTGTGTATTTTCAAATCACGGATCCTAAGCTGTTCACATATGGTATTGAGAGCCCGATGGCTGCAATAGAAAATTTGACGGCAACCACGCTTCGAAATATCATCGGTGATTTGGAGTTGGATCAAACGCTCACCAGCCGCGATATCATCAACACCAAAATGCGCTCCATTTTGGATGAGGCAACGGATGCTTGGGGTATTAAGGTAAACCGTGTGGAACTGAAAAATATCATTCCGCCGGCAGCAATTCAGGAATCCATGGAAAAGCAGATGAAGGCAGAGCGCGAACGCCGTGAATCCATTCTGGTTGCGGAAGGCAAAAAGCAGTCTGCGATTTTGGTTGCAGAAGGTGAGAAGGAAGCGACGGTTCTTGCGGCGGAAGCAAATCGCTTGGCAAAGATCAAGGAAGCGGAAGGTGAAGCGGAAGCGCTGCTGACGGTGCAAAAGGCGCTGGCAGACTCGATTGCGATGCTCAATCAAGCTTCTCCGTCCGAGCAGGTCATCAAACTCAAGTCGCTGGAAGCCTTCAGTGCAGCAGCGGATGGAAAGGCCACCAAGATTATCATCCCCAGTGAGATTCAGGCTCTTGCTGGTTTGGCAACTTCTTTCAAAGAAGTAATCACCGATCCGAAGGCCGAAAAGTGAATATTAGGCAGCCCGCTGGAATTGAGCGGGCTGCTTTTCGTTGGATTTTATCTTCCTCGGCTTGCAACGTGATATGTCTTATGATAAACTATATGAGTTAAAATGTGTGCTTTGGAGGAGCAGAGCGATGCATCAGCATGTGTTTGTAATCAATGGCAGCGGTGGAGTTGGAAAGGATACGATCTGTGAGCTGGCAGCTGCCGTTTGGAAAGTAAAAAACATATCTTCCATTACTCCAATTCTTCAAGTCGCACGTTCAGCTGGATGGGATGGGATTAAGACACCGGAAGCAAGGCGTTTTTTATCCCGTCTCAAGGAAATTTGCACAGAATTTAATGATCTGCCGTTCCGGTATTGTATGAACCAATATCAGGAGTTTCTGCACAGTGATGCAGAAATTCTGTTTGTTCATATTCGGGAGCCGGAAGCAATTGCACGCTTCTGCGAGGCGGTCGGTGGGGACTGCAAGACTGTTTTGGTGCATAGACCAGCACTGGAGCAGGCCCGTGGTGCTCTGGGTAACCGATCGGATGATGGTGTCGACAATTATACATATGACAGCATCTTTGTCAACGACGGTACGTTAGAGGAATTACCGGAAAAGGTGTATTCTTTTTTTAAGCGATTTATGGAATCTTGAATGCTTGCGCAAACAAGAAGCTAATCATTTGATAGGATCATTTTTTCTGTGAAAAATTTCTATTCGTTAACTCAGGATAGAGAAAAGAAAGGAACACTGTTATGAGCGAAGAAAACAAGCAAAAGTCTCAGCAGGCTGCCAAAGGCGGTGCGCATATTGCCAAAGCAGGCGGTAAAGCAGTGGTAGCTTCGCCAGAAAATAAGGCAGCAGAAGAAAGTGCGGCTGCACCCAAGCGCAATAAATATGCGGATAAGATGAATAAAAAGAAAAGCCGTCTCGGCAAAGGTGTGCGTATTGGGATCGGTATTGCAGTGATTGTCTTGCTGCTTGCTGCCGGCATTTTCCTTGTGTGGAAAACACGGAACACAGGTACCGAGTTGCAAGGAGAGACCACTGCTGTGGCGACACGAGGTATGCTGGAAACCTATATTGAAGGCAGCGGCGTTACAGCAGCCAAAAAGCGTGAGGAACTTGGACGTGACCTGAAAGGCAAGGTAACCGATGTTCTGGTCGAGGTAGGCGACGAAGTTAAAAAGGGCGATAAGCTGGTTGTGGTGAATCCGACGGAAACCCGTCAGGAATTGGAAACCGCGCAGAATGAACTGGCGGAAGCCCAGCGGTCGGTCACTGCTGCGCAGGCGGAAGTAACGCAGGCACAGAATACAGTAAATGCGGCGCAAAAGAAGCTGAATAAGCTCAATATTACTGCGCCGTTTACCGGTAAAATTATCCCGGTCACAGATTCGGAAGGAAATACGACGACATTTCGTGTAGGACAGCAGATCAGTGAAGGGGAAGTCATCGGTCATATGGTGGATGACAGTAAGATGACGCTTTCTCTGTATTTTAGTTCGGCATACATGAACGATATCAAAAGTGGGCAGTCTGCTACGGTGTCCATTCCTTCTGCGATGAGCGAAATAACCGGTACGGTCTCTTCGGTTGAAAAATCCGAAAAGATTTCAGCGGATGGCGTAAAAATGTTCCGGGTCGTGGTTTCTATGCAGAATCCGGGAACGCTGACCAAGGGCATGGTGGCAACCGCGACGGTTTCTGCCGGTGAGGCAGGCACAGTATATCCGGCTGAGTCTGGAACGCTGGAGTATAATCGCGAAGAGGCGGTTACGGCGCAGGTCAGCGGCGAAATCAGCGCAGTAAACGGAATTGATTATTACAGCTATAGTAGTGGTGCGACGATCATGCGCTTGACCAGTGATTCCGCACAGGATGAAGTGAAGACGGCGCAAAATGGTGTTACCACTGCGAAGACTGGCGTTACTACTGCACAGAAGCTGGTAAAGGATAAGCAGGATCGGATCACGGAACTGAAAAAGCTGATCGAAAATGCTACGATTGAATCTCCTATTGACGGCGTTGTAGTCAGTGTCAATGCAGTAGCGGATCAAGATGTAAGCGGAACGGATGCTTTGGTCGTTGTAGCAGATCTCAATGATATTGTTGTCAACGCAGATATTTTGTCTACGGATGTCGGTGCAGTACAGCCCGGTCAGCCTGCAACCATGAGCATGTACAACTATGATGGTTCTCAGCTTACGTTGACCGGTATGGTGGATTCTGTTGCATTGGAACCGACACAGGATAGCAGCGGCGGTGGGCAGGGCAGTATGCCGACGTTCCGTGCTGTCATTGCAATCGACCCCATTGAAGGCCAGTCTATTTACAGCGGTATGATGGTGGATTTCCAAATCACAACAGCGTCGTCCATGGATTGTTTGATGGTTCCATCGCGCGCAATCGTGAATACGGATAGCGGTACGGCGGTTTTTGCTAAGCCTTTGACCGATGAGAATGGGGAAGAGATTCCTTTCAGTGAAACCTTGCCGATTCCGGAAGGAACAGAGGATATTCCCGAGGGATTTGTGCTGGTGCCGGTAGAGGTAGGCATTGCAGATTCTACCAATACGGAAATCCTTTGGGGCATTGATGAGGGAACGACGGTATTCCTTGCAGGACCGCAGGATCTTTATGCCGATATGGGTATGGATTCCGGCGGCACTGCTATCGCCGTTGGATAAGGAGGGCGCTATGTTTTGGAGAAAAGCGCCTCAGTCGGATGCAGCAAAGCAGGGAGTGGAAGAGAGCGATCTGCTGATTGATGTCCGGCAAATGAGTAAAATTTATAACGAGGGCAGGGAAAATGAAGTCCGCGCTCTGGATAATATTTCTTTAGAGGTTCCATGGGGAGAGTTTCTCTGCATTTTGGGACAGTCCGGTTCGGGAAAGTCCACTCTAATGAATATTTTAGGATGTTTGGATATTCCGACCTATGGCACGTATTATTTGAATGGCCAAGCGGTCAGTGATATGAAACCATCTGTTCTTTCCGGCATTCGAAATAGAGAAATTGGCTTCATATTTCAGGGCTTCAATCTGATTCCCGCGCTGACTGCACTGGAAAACGTTGAATTACCGCTGATTTATCGTGGTATGAGCAAGGAAGAGCGAAGACAACTGGCGACGGATGCCCTAATTTCGGTTGGTCTGGAAAAACGAATGGATCACCGGCCGGGAGAAATGTCGGGCGGTCAGCAGCAGCGCGTTGCCATTGCACGCGCAGTTGCGGCAAAACCCCCGATCATTATGGCTGACGAGCCAACAGGCAATTTGGATTCTGCATCAGGTCTGGAAATTATGCGTCAGCTTTCCACGTTGAATGAGCAGGGAACATCCATCATTCTGATTACACATGATAACCATTTGGCACAAATGGCAAAGAGAATTGTCACCATTCAAGATGGACATATCATTTCCGATGCTCCCTCGAAAGGAGGATTGGATGTATGAATTGGCTGCAAACCGTTCGAATGGCGTTTAAGTCCATTATGAATAATAAGGTTCGCTCTATCCTGACGATGCTGGGCATCATTATTGGCGTAGCTTCGGTTATTGCGATTGTTGCCTATATTCAGGGTGGTACCAAGCTACAACGTCTACAATATGAGGCCATGGGTGTGAACCGTATTGATGTATATGGATATGGTGCCAAAAGCCGGGATTGGCAGGATTTTGAGGAGTACCTCGATACAGAGCTTGCGGATAAAGTAGCTGCGTGGTCGCCGCAAAGCCAATACTATGATTGGCAAAGCGATGGCATCCAGTATCGTCGACAAAAGCTGACCAATGAAAATGGCATGACTTATATGTATTTCGGCAATCAGGACTATGGCGAGGTCACAAGCCGAAGCATTTCCATTGGGCGCGATATCTCAAAAGAGGATTGCGACAGCCGTGCGCGTGTCTGTGTCATTGGAGAAACACTGCAAAAGTACTTTTTCGGCGCAATGAGTCCTCTGGGACAAAAGTTGCGCGTTGGCGGAAAAAGCTTTGAAGTAATCGGAGTCTATGCAGGAAAATATGAAGGAAAACTGAATACGGAAGATCAGTTGATTGTTTTTCCATATACGCTTCAGAACAGTATGATGAGTATGAGCGGTATGTCGGATAAGCAATACGTCATCAAGGCAGCGAGCAAAGAAGATATCTCCGAACTGACTGATACGTTACTGCCGGAATTCATGCAGAGCCGCTGCGAGTCCAGCGGCGGGTATTTCAGCGCATATTCCAATAGCCAGTGGCAGGAACAGTCCGAGGCTTCCGCAAACATGTTTGCGTTACTTGGCGGCGGTATCGCGGGTATATCTTTATTGGTAGGCGGCATTGGCATTATGAATATCATGCTGGTTTCCGTGACAGAGCGCACGCGCGAAATTGGTATTCGTATGGCAATTGGTGCACGCAAACGGGATATCATTGGACAATTTTTGGTAGAGGCCGCGGTGGTATCGTGTTTCGGCGGTATTATAGGTATTGTCTTAGGCTGCTTTTTGTCTGCTATCTTAGGCAACTTGTTGTTGATGCAGCAGATGTCGAGCAGCTATATGCCAACGATAGAGCAGTTTACGGTTTTGCCGTCGCTGGGACTGATCCTCGGTGCGTTTTTGTTCTCTGCACTGATTGGTATCATTTTCGGACTTTATCCTGCCAATAAGGCTTCTAATTTGCAGCCGGTTGATGCGCTGCGTACGCAATAAAGCGAGGTGGGCAATGTTGAAAAGAAAATTTGTGAGCTTAGTTCTGGTTCTGCTATTTGTTTTTTCTCCTGCTTCTGCGGCTTTTTCTGATATTTCAGACAGTAAATTAGCGCAGACGGCTTCGGTATTGGATGCGCTTGGCATTATGCAGGGTGTGGGGAATAACCGCTTTGATCCAAGCAGTTCGCTGACACGCGCTCAGTTTTGCAAACTGGCTGTCACGGCATTGGGTTTTTCGGATGTGAGTGCTTATGGCAGCTATACGATTTTCCCAGATGTGAAAAATACGCATTGGGCGGCACCGTACATCAATGCTGCGGTTCGGCATCCAGAGCTCAAAGATCAGGCCATTATCCGCGGTTATGCGGACGGTACATTTGGGCCGGATAAAACTGTAAATTATGGTGAAGTGTGCACGATGCTGCTTCGCATGCTGGGTTATACGGAAGCGGATATCGGCCCGTTCTGGCCTGCTGATTATATTGCACGTGCGCAGTCGCTTGGTCTGACCAAAGATGTCTCGTTATCCGATCCGAAGGCTGCGGTCAAGCGATCTGATGCAGCGATTATGCTGCTGAATACTTTGGGTGCGCCAATGAAGGGGGATGAGGGCGGCCTCCTGTTGGACCGTGTGGCCTCCGCAACGGTTAAGGACAGCATCCTGCTTGAAACCAGTGAAACGGATAGTTCTTTGGCAGATAACGAAGCTGTATTCTATGAAGGCGGCTCGTTGAATGAAGCACCGAGAAAAACCGCAGGAACATTGGATAAGAGCTTGATTGGCGTGTACGGTACGATTGTAGTCGGTAAAGAAGGCGATAAGGTTGCTGTGGGCGTGATTCCTAATAATAATAAAGTAGAAACGTATACAGTAACCGAGGTATCGGCTGATAGCATTCAGACCGAGCAGCAAACTCTGCATCTGAATCGCGATACCAACGTGTATGTGTCCAGAGAGGGCAGAAAGCTCGGTACGTTTGCAGAAATGTGGTCTGGTATTCAGGCGGGAGACTCCTTACATTGCTATTATAACGAATATGGTGCGTTGGAATTGATGGCGGTTCTGCCGCGCGTTTCGTCGTCGGCTGGTAATTCGTTTGTCTATGGTGTCGAAAGTTCGATCAATATTCCGGCTGAATATCAAATCGTCAAAAATGGTACTGTAGTTGATCGCACAAAGCTGAAGAAGTATGATGTGGTCACGTTGGATGCAGAAAACAAGCAGGCGCTTGTTTCGGATATGAAGATCAGCGGCCAATATATCAGCGGAACACCGACATTCAGTTATCCGCAATCGATTACTATGTATGGTAAAAAATATTCAATTTCGGATCAAGCAGCAAAAACTTTTGCAAATCTTAAGTTGAATGATTATATTACGCTGTTATTTGATGCAGAAGGCAATGTTGCGGCGGCTTATCCGAGAAAAGACGTAAGTGCGGATATGAAGGGCATCGTTACCAATGTGAAGGATAATGCTACAGCAACTGTTGCACTGTTCAACGGCTTAACGCTGCAGGATCTTTCTGTAGATGCAGAGGAACTTGGCAGCATGTTTGGCCGTGTAGTTGTTGTTTCTCAATCGTCTGATGGTAAGGCTACTTTAAGCATGAAAACGCTTGGCGGAAAAATTCCGGGTACGTGGTCGATTGCAGACAGTAAGTTGGGTGACTATAAGGTTTCTCCAAAGGTTAAGATTTATGAAGAAGTGATTTCCGGTGCACCGTTGAATGCAATCAAGGCTTCGGATATTACAACAGATACGGTAGAGTCCGGACAAATTCGTTATACCGTGACGGATAGTGCGGGGACCGTGACCAATATCGTTCTTGGTGATGTTACAGGCGAAAGCTGGATATACGGTATTGCTGTTGGTGAGAGGCAGGAAAATGACGGTTCAGAAACCAATTTTGTCAAGCTGAAATATTGGAATGGCACTGCTGGTACAGAGGCAACATATCGTGTGCTGTCACTGCCAGGATCGCTGAATAGTACTCCTGTTGGTATACCGATCGGGTATTCGACAAGTGAAAATGTTGTGAATACTTCGCTTTCTACACAAAAACTCGATTTGGTTGATACAGTTGATCTTTCGGCGTTTGATGGATCTGCTGGTGTACGAACAAAGAATGGGTATTATGCGCTGGCTGATAATGTTGGTGTGTATATTTCTGGACGGAGTGAATTTATCTCTTTGCAGAATGCAAAATCCAATTATACTTCTTTCCGACTGTACGCGAATAAGTCCGCAGAGGAAGGCGGCAAGATTCGTTTGATTCTTGCTTCTTAAAGCAAAATGAAGGACGCCGCAGAACCAATGGTTCTGCGGCGTTTGACTATTAAAATGAAATAAGGTAAAAAGTCCGGCTATTGCCGGACTTTTTCGTGTAGGAAATAAATATGTAAAAGGGGATTATTCCCAGTTAACTTTATGCTGTAATGGTCCGGAGCCATGCCCTAAATCAAGGCCATATTGGATGCAAGCGGTGAGATAACGTTTTGCGCGTTTTACACTCTCGACTAGAGAAATGCCTTGTGCCAATCCGCAGGCGATAGCGGAAGAAAGGGTGCAGCCGGTGCCATGGGTATTGGGGTTATGAATGCGAGTGGCTGGGAGCCAATGTATTTGATTCTCAGCGTATAGCAGATCATCTGCACAATCCGATAGGTGACCGCCTTTGATCAATACGGAACCGCCTGTTTGCAATGCAATTTTTTTCGCTGCCTGTTCCATTTGCGATTTTGTGGAAATGTATGAGCCGGAAAGTGCTGAGGCCTCCGCTAAGTTGGGTGTAATCAATGTGCAGAGAGGGAAAATTTCTTCAATGAGAGTTTTTGCAGCATCTGGACGGAGTAAATCATGTCCGCTGGAAGACATCATAACCGGATCAAGCACAATATTATGTGTATGGTGGGCGCGCAGCCGTTTCGCAGTCATGCGGATATTCTCGGCATTATACAGCATGCCCAATTTGACGGCATCTGGCCGTATATCATCGAAAACACAATCAATTTGCTGTTCGACTAAAGAAGCTGGGACGGGCTGCATACCGAAAACACCGGTTGTGTTTTGCGCAATTACGACGGTAATTACACTCATACCGAAAAGCCCATGTGCTTCTATCGTTTTCAAATCAGCTTGAATGCCTGCGCCGCCGGTCGGATCGGTTCCGGCAATAGAAAGAACGGTTTTCATGATTTGTTTACCTCCAATCCTGATCCATCAAATGCGGGAATAAAGCTTTCACCGATTGAGCCTGCTTGTTGGAAGAAACCGCCAAGACCTAGGGAACAAAAGAGTTCGCAGGCATCGGTATATTCTTCTTCTGTTATGGTGCGATTCAACTCTGGCCAGCTTTGCATGTCAAACGGTGTATACTGTCGCATTAAGCTGACTAAAACGGTATCTCCAAACCTAGACGCAATATCACGCAGCACCTGTGCTGTGTCATTTCGAAGACCTGGCAGCATTAGATGTCGGATAATCGTACCGCGGGTTAATATGCCGGCATCATCAAATTGCGGAAGGCCAGTTTGACGAACCATCTCGGAAATGGACTCCACAGCAGTTTCCCTATAATCTTCAACATGAGAATACCGGGAGGCATAATAGCTGCTGTAATACTTATAGTCCGGTAAATAGATATCAATGTATCCTTCCAATAGCTGGAGCGTCTCTACACGCTCATAGCCGCTGGAATTGTATACGATGGGAATATGCAGTCCGTGACTTTTAGCGAGTGACAGCGCTTGTATGATCTGCGGCACATAATGTGCACCAGTTACAAGATTGATGTTATGTGCGCCTTTCTTCTCCAGTGATAGAAAGGTATCTGCTAGTTGCTGAGCGGACAAGGTCTGTCCAATACCATCTCGGCGACTGATTTGCCGATTTTGGCAGAACACACATCCCAGTGAGCAATGGGAGAAAAACACAGTACCGGAGCCGTTTGTGCCGGAAATTGGGGGTTCCTCCCATTGATGAAGGGAAGCACGTGCAGCTTCAATCTGGTCGTTTGCGCCGCAAAGACCGCGTGCTTGTGTACGGTCTACGCCGCATGCATGCGGGCATAGCTTGCAATTTTTCAGCAGATCCGTCAATGATATCCCTCCAATCAAATTTATTATAGCGGATTTAAGTCTGGAAATAAAGGTAGGATTTGTGATATACTATTTGAAAAAGCAATACAGGAGATATGCGCTATGAAGATTTCAGATATTTTAAAGCAAGATAAAGTTACGCTGTCATTTGAAGTGTTTCCCCCAAAAACCAGCAGCAGCTATGAGTCGGTCGCGCGCGCAACGCAGGAAATTGCAGCATTGCATCCAGACTTCATGAGCGTTACTTATGGTGCGGGCGGTGGTACCAGCGAGCACACCGTGCAGATTGCATCGGATCTTCATGCGCAATATGGCGTTCAGGTGCTGACGCATTTGACTTGCGTGTCCTCTACGCGGCAGCACGTATCTGCGATGCTGGAAAAGTTCAAGCAGCAGGGCATTGAAAATGTGCTGGCACTGCGTGGAGATATTCCAGCAGGCGGTGCACCGGAGAATGATTATCACTATGCAGCGGAATTAGTGCGCGATATTAAATCACAGGGTGATTTTTGTGTTGGCGGTGCATGTTATCCGGAAGGACATGTAGAAGCAGCGAACAAAACCGAGGATATCCTGCATCTGAAAGAGAAAGTGGAGGCAGGATGTGAATTCCTGACCACGCAAATGTTCTTTGACAATAATATTCTATATAATTTTCTGTATCGAATTCGCGAAAAGGGGATCACTGTGCCGGTCATTGCGGGTATTATGCCAGTGACTAATGTAAAGCAGATCAAGCGCATCACTTCGATGTCGGGAACGTATTTGCCGGAGCGCTTTAAGGCGATTGTTGATCGGTTTGGTGAGAACCCGGATGCAATGAAGCAGGCTGGCGTGATTTATGCGACTGAACAGATTATTGACTTGATTGCGAATGGCGTTAACCACATTCATGTTTATTCGATGAACAAACCGGAAGTCGCAGCTGGCATTCAGGCTAGTCTGTCGGAGATCCTCAAGTGATCGCATTTGATCGCAGCGAAGCGCTGCGGTACTTGGGATATCGGAACCATGTGCAGCCGGATGAAGCAGTACAGCAGAGTCTTGACCGATGCACTGAGGAATTACAGAATGTGGTGGCGCCAAAATCGGTTTTTCAGGCATTTCCGCTGGAACATCCGGTAGAGGGGACACTAAAACTGGCGGATATTTTCGTTCATAGCAAAAACTTATCCCGCACACTGAAGGGCTGCACCAGCGTTTACTTGATGGCAGCGACCTTGGGCATTGGTGTGGATCGCTTGATTTCCCGTGCCAGTGCGGTGCGGATGAGCGATGCGGTGATTTATCAGGCGATTGCTGCTGCTATGATCGAGGCCTATTGCGATGAGATCAACGATACATTGCGTCAGGAAGCGGAGCGTGTGGGCCTGTATTGTCGACCGCGATTCAGTCCCGGTTACGGTGATTTTCAAATCGAACATCAGCGGGATTTCAGTCGCCTGCTGGACACCCCCAAAAAAATAGGATTAACGGTTACCGAGAGCTGTTTGCTGGTGCCGATCAAGTCGGTAACAGCAGTGATTGGTTTGTCCAACTCACCGCAGCCATGCCATCGAAAGGGCTGCGAGGAATGCGAAAAAACCGATTGTGCATTTAGGAGATAAAGATGAATATTAAAGAAAAGCTGGGTCGGGAATGGCTGTTCTTTGACGGCGGCACTGGAACGATTTTGCAGGAACATGGTCTTGCAGCTGGTGAATTACCCGAAACATGGAACTTAACACATCCAGATGAGATTGTTTCGCTGCACTGCGGCTATTTGCAGGCTGGAAGCGATATCATCAACACCAACACCTTTGGCGCGAATGCGCTCAAATATCCGGATAATTTGCGGGAAATTGTAGAAGCAGCCGTTCTGCATGCTAAAAAGGCACGGGCATTATCCGGTCGAAGTGATGCCTATATTGCGCTGGATATTGGACCGACGGGTCGATTGCTGCAGCCGATGGGGGATTTGCCTTTTGAGCGCGCCGTCGAATTATTTGGCGAGGTTGTACGCATCGGCGCAGCAGCCGGGGCAGATCTGGTTCTGATCGAGACTATGAGCGACAGTTATGAAGCCAAAGCAGCTGTGCTCGCGGCTAAGGAGAACTGTGACCTTCCGGTCTTCGCCACGATGATCTTTGATGAGAAGGGCAAGATGCTGACCGGCGGCACGGTGGACTCGGTGGTAGCGATGCTGGAGGGTCTGCGTGTCGATGCGCTGGGTGTAAACTGTGGTCTGGGACCGGAGCAGATGAAGCCGATTGTGCAGCGTTTGACGCAGGTCAGTTCGCTGCCGATTATTGTTAATCCAAACGCAGGACTGCCGCGCAGCGAAAACGGGAAAACGGTTTTTGATATTGATGCGGATGCGTTTGCACAGCTTATGGCAGAAATTGCAGATATGGGGGTGCAGGTGCTGGGCGGCTGTTGTGGCACAACACCGGATCATATTCGCCGCATGATTGAGTGCTGCAAAAACAAACCCATGATGCCAGTGATTCAGAAGCACCGTACGGTTGTTTCCTCTTTTTCTCAGGCGGTAGAGATTGGGAAAAAACCGGTGATTATCGGTGAACGCATCAATCCCACGGGCAAGAGTAAATTCAAAGCGGCGCTGCGGGAAAATAATATTGAATATATCCTGTCTGAAGGTTTGACGCAAGAGGACAGTGGCGCGCATATTCTGGACGTAAACGTTGGTCTACCTGAGATCGATGAGCCGGAGATGATGGCAACCGTTGTATCGCGACTGCAAAGTGTGCTTGCATTGCCGTTACAAATTGACACCTCCAATACAGAAGCGATGGAGCGCGGCATGCGGTTGTATAACGGCAAACCCATGATTAACTCGGTCAGCGGCAAGATGGAGAGCATGCGTGCGGTGTTCCCGTTGGTGCAAAAATACGGCGGCGTAGTTGTCGGGTTGGCATTGGATGAAAACGGTATCCCTGATACGGCAGAGGGCCGGGTGCAGATCGCCCGAAAGATTTATGAAACGGCTGCTGCATATGGTATTCCGCGCGAGGATATTGTAATCGACGGATTGGCAATGACGATTTCATCAGACAGTAGATCGGCGTTGGTTACATTGGAAACGCTGCGCCGGATACGGGATGAGTTGGGCGGACACACCATTTTGGGTGTATCCAATATTTCTTTTGGCTTGCCACAGCGTGAGATCATCAATGCAAATTTCTTCACGATGGCGCTGCAGAATGGATTGTCGTGCGCCATCATCAATCCCAATGCAGAAGTGATGATGCGCTCGTATCGCGCCTTTTTGGCACTGACCGATCAGGATGCACAATGCGGCGATTACATTGCTGCCTATGGTAATCAACCTGCTGCGGCGCCGCAAAGTACGCCGATAGGTACGACCATGACGCTTGGAGAAAGCATTGAACGAGGATTGAGCGAGCGTGCTACACAAGCGACACGTGAGGCGCTTGAACACACCGAACCGCTCGCAATCGTCAATACCGAGTTGATTCCGGCACTGGATCGCGTCGGCAAAGGATTTGAAAAAGGAACGATTTTCCTTCCGCAGTTGTTGATGAGCGCAGAAGCCGCAAAGGCTGCGTTTGAAGTGGTTAAGGATGCCATGCGCGGTGCGCCGCAGCAAAGCCGTGGAAAGATTATTCTGGCAACGGTGAAGGGAGATATCCACGATATCGGCAAGAACATTGTCAAGGTCTTGCTGGAGAACTATGGATATCAGGTGATTGACCTCGGAAAAGATGTCGATCCTGCATTGATCTTGCATACCGCCAAACGGGAGAATGTTCGACTGGTAGGGTTGAGTGCTTTGATGACGACAACGGTCGTCAGCATGGAACAGACTATTCGACTGCTGCGTGCAGAAAAGCCGGATACAAAGATTGTTGTCGGCGGTGCGGTGTTGACACGGGAATATGCTGATTCTATTGGTGCGGATTGCTATGCACGGGATGCAATGGCAACTGTTCACTTTGCCGATCAGGTATTGGGAGCATAAAATACAAGGCTGCGGGAAATCCCGCAGCCTTACTTATATAGTTGGTGTTTATGCGGCAGCAGCAAGCTCGCTGAGCGCTTCTTGCTTGTTATCGGCGGAAAACAGAAACTCGCCGTTTTCATCATATACCTCAATATGTCCGTTTACATATTCCATCGAGCAGTTCATATGCGGTTCTCCTTTCCTTTGATGCACTAAGTGTATCAAAAAAGGAGTACCATAAGATGGACTTATTCAATCAGCTGCTTTAATTGCTGCTGAAACTGCTGTCGCACGTCTGGTGGTTCTAAGATTTGTACGCCTCCGCCTAAACCGAACACCCATGAGAAGAATTGCGGACTGACTGCAACAGTGACATTGACTGCAAAATATCCATCCTCCAAAGGCTGAATCATCATTTCTGCGCCAAATCGGTCACGCAGCACACCGATAAAACGGTTTTCGCATCGCAGACGAACAATTTTTTCTTCTCCGGAAAACATGCCAAACACTTTGCGGGAATAGTCAGCCGGATTAAATCGGTCGCGGAAGAGTTGCTGGCCTTGTCGTTGGAGTTCGGTCAAAACGATGTGCTCCATTTTATCGATACGATAGTGGCGGATTGAGTCGGATACCGGTTCATAGGCGATCATATAGTAGTTTTCATCATCCCAAGTCAGTGCCCAAGGGCTGACTTGATATCGAGCGCCGTTATGACGATAACGTTTTTGAATTTTCTCTTTTGCATCAAAATTGAGAGCCCATTCAAAATATTGAAAAGTGATCTGTACACCGGCTGATATGGCGGTATGAAGCGCATCAATGTTATAATAAATGCTTTCGTTCATTGTTTTGATGCGGTCGGCAATGTAAACCTGACGTTGTAAAATACGTGCTTGAGGTTCACTGGTTAAGGACTCTATCTTGTGAATCAGTTCATCAGATTTTTTTTGCGTAATAAATCGGGAGCACTGGATGGCATCCACTAACAGTTTCAGTTCTGGAAGTTCAAAATCACGTGAGGCAACGTAATAGCCGCCTCCCGGGCCGCGCTGCAGCATGACGTCCAGACCGAAATCCTGTAGGGCAGCAATATCCGAATAAATGCTTTTTCGCTCGGCTTCCACTCCACAACGAGCAAGTGTCTGCAGAATTTCTTCCATGCTCATTTTATGTTCTTCATCTGTTTTTTGCAGTAAGATTTGATATAAATAGAGAAGTTTCAGTTTTTGGTTTGGATTTTTAGGCATGCTTCGGCTCCGTTTCCTCAAGTGCTTGCTGATACGCTGCCAAAGTAGCGGCATCAAAACAAACCATGGTTACACATGTAATTTCATCATGTGTTTGCAGATAGGCTTGTATGGTATCAATAGCGATACGTGCGGCATGCGCCACCGGAAAATGATATACGCCGGTGCTGATCGACGGAAATGCAACTGTTTTGCAGCCCAATGCGGATGCCTGCGCAAGGCAATTGCGATAGCAGGATGCCAGCAGACGATTTTCATCGGCTGTACCACCATGCCAGATAGGTCCCGGTGTGTGGATGACATAACGACAGGGGAGACGGTATGCTTTGGTTGCTTTTGCTTCGCCTGTGGGGCAGCCGCCAAGCGTTCGGCATTCCGCCAGCAATTCCGGTCCCGCAGCACGATGAATCGCCCCATCTACACCGCCGCCGCCGAGCAGAGATGTATTCGCCGCGTTAACAATTGCATCGACTTGGGATTGGGTGATATCGCCTTGTGTGATTTTAAGCCGTTCCATCAGACAAACCTTCTTTCAGGGTGGTTTATTGGACTCATTATACGTCCAACCGAGAGAAAATGCAAGTTTGACGGAGAAATACAGATACGGTATAATAAAAATACGAATAAAGACACAAAAGGAGGCAGCGTGATGGAAAAGCCAATGTCACAATACGCTGCGGACGCACCGCGTGTGCTCAAGGATTTTTTGACTTACATCTCGACGATTCAAGGAAAATCCGCGAAAACAGCACATGAGTATTATCTGGATTTGCGGTTGTTTTTTCGGGTTCTAAAACATAATAAAGGGTTAGTCCCACAAGATATGCCGCTCGATCAAATCCCGATTGATGATGTCGATATTGATTTTTTAGAGCAGGTGACACTGTCGGACGCGTACGATTATCTGGAATATATGTCCGGTGAGCGACCCACGCAGCAAAACAGCGCATTTACCGAGTATGGACTCAGCGGAACTTCCCGAGCGCGGAAGGTTTCTGCGATTCGGGCGTTCTTTCGATATCTGACGGACAAGCGGCATGTGTTGGAACATAATCCAGTCAGCAATCTGGAATCTCCGACGATTCGCAAAACGTTGCCGGTCTACTTAACGACGGACGATAGCATACATTTACTCGAATCTGTGCAGGGAGAATATGCTGAGAGGGATTATTGCATCCTGACGCTATTTTTGAATTGCGGTCTGCGGGTTTCCGAGCTGGTAGGGCTGAATTTGACAGATTTTCAGGGAGATACGGTGCGGGTACTTGGTAAGGGTAATAAGGAGCGGACGGTTTACCTGAATGATGCCTGTAAGATGGCTTTGGAACGCTATTTGCCGAAACGCCTTACCCCGCATGAGAGAGACAAAAATGCGCTGTTCATCAGCAGAAACCGGAATCGCATTAATGTCCAAACTGTAAAATGGCTGGTTAAAAAGCATCTGGAGCAGGCAGGTTTGGATACGCAGAAGTATTCCGCCCATAAGCTGCGTCATACCGCCGCGACGCTCATGTATCAAAACGGCGTGGATATCCGGACGTTACAAAATATTTTGGGGCATACCAGTGTCAATACCACAATGATTTATACTCATATTGAAGATAGCAGCTTGCGCGAGGCAGCTGCCAAGAATCCCTTGGCTACGGTAAAACCACAGGATAGCAAGCAATAATGCAATAAATAGAAATAAGGCTGCACTGCTTTGGCAGTGCAGCCTTATTTTCGTTTGTCAGTTGTTGTGAGATGCGATCACATCACTCATATCATACATGCCGGGCTGTTTGCAGTTTGCCATAAAAGCAGCTGCATCCACGGCACCGACTGCAAACACTTCGCGGGAAAGTGCGGTATGCTTGACTTCGATGATTTCATCGCGTCCACAAAACAGTACGCTGTGCTCGCCAACGATTGTGCCGCCGCGGATCGCAGAAATGCCGATCTCGTGAGCCGGACGCTTTGCACGGCGCTCGTGGCGATCATAAACATATTCTGCTTTATAGGGAAGGGCGTCTGCTACTGCGTCTGCCAGCATTAGAGCGGTGCCAGAGGGGGCATCCAACTTCTGATTGTGATGCTTTTCGATGATTTCCACATCGAAATTTTCTCCAAGGACCGAAGCGGATTTGCGGAGCAGTTCCATCATCAGGTTGATGCCAATCGACATGTTTCCGGAACGGAAAATCGGGAACTTTGCGGATGCCGTCCGAATGTTCTGAAGCTGTTCCGGCGAGTGTCCGGTTGTACAGATAACGATGGGGGTATTGTGCTGCTCACAATAGGAGAGCAAGTGCTCTGTACTGGACGCATTGGAAAAGTCAATGATGACATCGCATACGCCCTGAAATTCGAACGGGTCGGCATAAACCGGAAAATCGGCGTGTTTTTCGGTGTTGATATCAAAACCAGCGACGATTTCCATATCTTTTTTATTTGCTACGATATCGCTGATGACGCGGCCCATCCGGCCATTGCAGCCGGAAAGTGCAATTTTCAACATCTTTCTAAAACTCCTTTTAGGGGATAACGGTCAGATTTTGCAGCCTGCTGCGGCCAATTCCTGACGAATCAGTGCGATATGTTCTTCGGTTGGCTCAACCAGCGGGAGACGCAGCGCGCCAACATTCCAGCCGAGAATTTCCATTGCCTTTTTGACCGGAATCGGATTGACTTCGCAGAACAGTGCATCAATCAGATTATGATACGCAAACTGCATTTTTGCTGCCTCCGGATAACGGTTTTCAAAGCAAAGCTGCGTCAGGTCGTGCGTTTCCTGCGGTGCGACATTGGAAAGCACTGAGATAACACCTTTACCACCAAGCGCCATGAGCGGAACGATCTGGTCGTCATTGCCAGACCATACGTTGAGATTATCGCCGCACTTGGCCATAGCGGCAGCAATCAGGCTGAAGTTGCCCGACGCGGCCTTCAGGCCGTTGATGTTCGGGTGCTTGGATAGTTCATACAGCGTGTCGGCGGTGAAGCATACACCAGTACGGCTGGGAACATTGTACAGGATAATCGGCAGATCGCAGCTGTCTGCAATGGCAGTATAGTGTGCGATCAGGCCTCGCTGCGTGGTTTTGTTGTAATACGGGGTGACAGAAAGACCGCCGTCTGCGCCGCATTCCTTGGCAAACTTGGTCAGCTGAATGGCATAGTCCGTATCGTTTGAACCAACACCGGCAACGACAGGGATGCGGTGGTTGACATATTCGCAGCACCATGCAACGGCTTCACGGTGTTCTTTGTCATGCAGTGTGGAGGATTCGCCGGTGGTTCCGCAAACGATGATCGCATCTGTGCCGTGGTCGATCTGATAATCAATGATACGACCAAACTCTTCATAATTGACCTCTCCGGTAGCCTTGAACGGTGTAATAATGGCAACGCCGGCACCGGTGAAAATAGGATTCTTCATGGAAACAGCCTCCTTTATCGGTCCATATAGCCTTCAGCACAAAGCAATTCTGCCATCAGGACAGCACCGCCGGCTGCGCCGCGCAGCGTGTTGTGCGACAGGCTGACAAATTTGTAGTCATACAGGACATCTTCACGCAGGCGGCCGATGGAAACACCCATACCGCCCTCCAGATCACGGTCAAGCTTAGTCTGCGGACGATTATCCTCTTCAAAATAGGTCAGGAAATGCTCGGGCGCAGAGGGGAGCTTGAGCTCCTGTGCGCGGCCCTCATAGCTGCGCCAACGTGCAATCATTTTCTCCTTAGACGGCTTGTTCTTGAACTTCACGAATGCAGCCGCCATGTGACCATCAGAGCAGGCAACACGCAGACACTGGGATGTAATAACAGGAGAGGTAGCGGGTTCGATATGGTCGCCGTCGATATGGCCCCATACCTTCATCGGTTCTTTTTCGCTCTTTTCCTCTTCGCCGCCAATGTACGGGATGACATTATCAACCATCTCCGGCCAGGTCTCAAAAGTTTTGCCCGCGCCCGAAATTGCCTGATAGGTGCAGACGGCAACCTCGGTCGGTTCAAAGTCGAGCAGCGCGGACAGCGCCGGGACATAGCTTTGAATCGAGCAGTTGGATTTGACAGCGATAAAACCACGCTTGGTACCCAAACGCTTGCGCTGTGCCGGAATGATCTTTGCGTGATCGGCATTGATTTCCGGAATAATCATGGGCACATCGGGCGTCATGCGGTGCGCAGAGTTATTGGAGCAAACCGGGCATTCGAGCTTTGCATATTTTTCCTCAAGTGCACGGATCTCATCCTTTTTCATATCCACTGCACAGAAAATGAAGTCAACCTTGGATGCGATTTCCTCAGCATCGGCTGTCGCGTCGTAAATCACCATGTCTTTATACTTCTCTGGCATGGGAACAGCCATCTTCCAGCGGCCCTCACAGGCCTCGGCATAGGTTTTACCGCGGTTGCGTGCGGAAGCAGCGAGTGCGACCACCTCAAACCAGGGATGGTTTTCCAAAAGCAGCGAAAAACGCTGCCCAACCATACCAGTTGCACCCACAATACCTACCTTGTAGTGATTCATTTTCATCAAATCCTTCCAAAAGATTTACTAACAAATTGATTTTTTCCCAACTCGGGGGAAACAAAGAAAAATACCGGTTGAAAAACCGGTATGATCTATACTATAATAGAAAGAGTGGACGGGCCACGGCTTTCTAAACAGGATAGCTCTCCACCGGCATTTCTGCTGATGACAGACGCAGGGATATTCTCCGGAACGTCCAGCACAGCCTTGCCGCAACAAGAACTGGCTTCGGCGGAAGACCCTTTCTCGGCTGCTTAAACGGGTTTACGGACCCTCCCAGACGATACTGATGAAAACCGCGCCTCTATCTGTGAAAACAAACTTTTCGTTTTTATTGTAAGGTAAGGCAATTTATTTGTCAATAGAACGCACAAAAATTTAGAAGGAGTTGAAACAATGAAAAGGATCGTTTCCTTGTTGCTTTGCATTATCATATCATTTGGAGTCTTATGTGTGGTTCCGGCATCTGCGGTTGACACCAATGTTATACTGCGCGTCGGACTGACGATCAACGGTGCAAGTAGCTTTGCAGATCCCAAACTGGAAAATGTATCGGGAGAGCCCACAGGATATACCATCGGACAGATGCAGGGGACGACATTTTCCGGCAGCACATCGATTTCTTCTTCGCAGCTGACCATTCAACTGGTGAATGATGCTTTTCAGGTGAGCGATACGGCAACCGGGAAGGTGCTGTACACGTCGGCACAGGGAGCGGATCATCTCGCAATCCGTCCGAATAGCGCGCTGACTTGGTTTAAGGGCTATAAATGGAACGGTGATTTTGTCTATCGTCGCGCCTCCGGCAATAACCTTACGGTTATAAATTATGTCGGTCTGGAGGATTATGTGAAGGGCGTTCTGCCATACGAGATTAGCGCAGATTGGCCGGCAGAAGCGCAGAAGGCACAGGCTGTTTGTGCACGCTCCTTTGCGCTGGGTACACATAAGCATACGAGTGCTGGGTATGATTTGTGTAATACTACAAACTGTCAGGTGTATCTTGGGACCAATCTTGCTACGGCTGCTTCGGACGCAGCGGTCGACGCGACGCGCGGCGAATATTTAACTTACAACGGCGAACTGGTTATTGGTTATTTCTTCTCTTCGGACGGCGGCGCTACGGAGGATGCGGCCAATGTTTGGGGCGGCGATTATCCGTACTTGCAAGGTAAGGAAGATCCTTATGAAACCTATGACAGCTCTTGGAGTGTTACGCTGACGGCTGATGAGGTTCGCCAAAAACTGGTGAATGCCGGCTATTCGATTGGTGCGATTGCCAATGTTGAGGTAACGAAGCGCACGGACACGGATAATGTCAACGAGGTTACGGTGACCGATACGGATGGGAAAACAGTGACGATTCAGCGCGACAACGTACGCACTGTTTTTGGATTGGATAGCATCCGCTATACCATCACGCCGAATGCGGCTAAATCAGCTTCTGCTGCGCTGCCGCAGAGTGCAAGCCTGAAAATCAGTCCGTCCACTCATAAGGTGACTTTGGATGGAAAATCGGTCGCGCCTCAGGGATACAACATTGAAAATAATAACTATTACAAGCTGCGTGATATCGCTTACATATTGAATGGTACAGACAGCCAGTTTAATGTTTCGTGGGATTCGGATGCGAACCGCATCGAACTGATCAGTGGCACGGCGTATCAGGCTGTAGGCGGCGAGATGGCAGATTCGGTGTCTGCGCAGATCAAAAGCTGCATGCCGTCAAGCGCAACGATTGTTCTGGATGGCAAAACGATATCTCTGACAGGCTATCTGGTCAATGGCAATAACTATTATAAGTTGCGTGATGTAGGAAGTGCGTTAGGGTTTGGTGTGGATTATGATTCGGACAAGCAGACGGTCGTCATTGATTCCGCTCCATCGTCCTCAGAGGATCCGGAAGGCCCGGTTGTGCCGGAAACACCCACAACCCCTGCTGTCCCACCTGTCAGCTATACCTTTACCGGTACCGGCTGGGGACATAGCGTTGGTATGAGCCAGTGGGGTGCGTACGCGATGGCGCAGCAAGGCTTTACCTATGAAGAAATTCTCAAATTCTATTATACCGGCATTTCAATCGCCGGTTGATTAACCTGCCGTAAAGGAGGCGTATGGCATGGGTGCTCAATATGGGTGCCCATGCTTTTGCAATGAAAAAAAGCGATTTTTATTTTGATCTGCCGGAGCGCTTGATTGCACAGCATCCGCTAGAGCAGCGGGATGCATCAAGACTATTGGTGCTGGACCGTGCAGATGGCTCGGTGACGCATCGACATTTCCGAGACATGTTGGAGTATGTTCAGCCGGGGGACTGCATGGTGTTCAACAATTCCCGTGTTATTCCAGCGCGTTTGATGGGGCACGCTGTCGGTAAGACAACGCCGATAGAAGTTTTGTTGTTGACCGACAAGGGGGACGGTCTCTGGGAGTGTCTGACTCGTCCAGGACGAAAAACACGTGAGGGTGTTGAATTGATTTTTGGGGACGGATTGCTGACTGCTACGGTGGAGTCGGTACAGCCAGACGGCAATCGGCTGATCCGTTTTCATTATGACGGAATCTTTTTGGAAATTCTGGATCAGCTTGGCACCATGCCTTTGCCGCCTTATATCAAGGAAAAATTGGACGATCCGGAACGATATCAAACGGTTTACTCTAAAACGCCTGGTTCTGCCGCTGCACCGACCGCAGGACTGCATTTTACGCCGGAACTGTTGGAAAACCTGCGTGAGAAAGGGGTCAAGCTTGCATTTGTCACGCTGCATGTGGGTCTTGGCACGTTCCGTCCGGTCAAGGAAGAGGAAATTACAGATCATGTGATGCACTCGGAATACTATATCATGGATGAACAAACAGCTGAACAGATCAACAGCACGCGAAAAAATGGTGGAAAGATTTGGGCGGTAGGGACGACGGCTTGCCGAACCTTGGAAACAATTGCAGATGAAAATGGAACGGTACGGCCGCAATCGGGCTGGACGGATATTTTTATCTATCCTGGGTATCGTTTTAAAGCGGTGGACCATTTGATCACCAATTTCCATCTGCCTGAGAGCACGTTGATGATGCTGATTTCAGCCTTTGCCACTCGTGAAATGATTATGGAAGCATATCGGCAGGCAATTGAGGAAGAGTACCGCTTTTTCTCGTTCGGCGATTCGATGATGATTTTTTAAGATAAGGAAAACTGATGAATGGAGTTACGCCAAAACAAAGAGGGAATTATGCAAATCGGAACATTTGAGTTGTTAAAAACCGAAGGAAACGCCAGAAGAGGCGTGTTCTGTACCGCGCACGGTACGGTGCAGACCCCAGTGTTCCAGAATGTCGGAACCGCTGGTGCCATCAAGGGTGCAGTCGATGCGTTTGACCTGAAAGAACTGGGCTGTCAGATTGAGTTGTCAAACACGTATCATTTGCACGTGCGCCCGGGTGATCAGATCGTAAAGCAAATGGGAGGGCTGCATCGCTTTATGCGTTGGGATGGGCCGATGCTCACGGATTCCGGCGGATTTCAGGTGTTTTCGCTTGCGACACTGCGTAAGATAAAAGAGGAAGGTGTAACCTTTCATTCGCATGTGGATGGTCGCAAGATTTTCATGGGGCCGGAAGAGAGCATGCGCATCCAATCCAATCTTGGTTCGGATATTGCAATGGCCTTTGATGAGTGTATTGAAAATCCGGCGCCGCGAGAATATGTGAAAAATTCAATTGACCGCACAACGCGTTGGCTTCGACGCTGCAAAGCGGAATTGGATCGCCTGAATAGCTTACCGGATACGATCAATCCGCATCAAATGCTGTTTGGTATCAATCAAGGCGGAACCTATGATGATTTGCGTATTGAGCATATGCAACAGATCGCGGAATTGGATTTGCCGGGTTATGCGATTGGCGGCTTGGCGGTTGGCGAGAGCACACAGGTGATGTATCACATTCTGGATGTTGTGCTGCCGTATGCACCGGCAAATAAACCGCGCTATTTGATGGGCGTTGGTACGCCTTCCAACATTATCGAAGGCGTTGCCAGAGGTGTGGACTTTTTCGACTGTGTCATGCCGACGAGAAATGCGCGGCATGGACATTTATTTACGCATAATGGCATTCTCAATATCATGAATGCCAAATATCAGACGGATGAGCGCCCGATCGAGGAGGGCTGCCAGTGTCCGACCTGCCGCAGGTTTTCGCGCGCTTATCTTCGCCATCTGCTAAAGAGCGGAGAAATGCTGTCGCAGCGGCTGCTGGTAATGCACAACCTTTGGTTCTATAATCATTTGATGCAGGAAATTCGTGATGCGCTGGATAACGGCACGTTTGCTGATTTCCGTGCTGAATATAGTGAGAAAATGAGCAAACGAATTTAATAGGGTATAAGCCGGATTCCTTATGTGAGTCCGGCTTTTGCATTCATATTTCTTCTGTTCATGGCATACTTTGTTTTGAAATGGGGTTTTGCCGTGCGAATTCAGAAAAAAACGATTCTATATGCGGCGGGCGTTTTGGCCTGTGGAAATATCGTGCTGCAAGTACTGGGATTTCTCTATCGTGTCTTGCTTAGTCATTATGCCGGCGCGGAAGGACTTGGTGTTTACCGGTTAGTGCATTCCGTTTACTTGGTATGCAATGCGGGCTGCTTATCTGGCATCACAATGGCGTGTTCCCGCTTGAGCGCAGCAAGCGAAGCACGAGGAGAACGAAGTAAGATTAATATGGTTCTGCGGTTGGCATTTGTGGTTTTCTTTTCCGCCTGCTTGTTCTGCGGTGCTTGTTTGCTGTTGGGAGGCAACTGGATCGCAGGTGGTATCTTGGGCGATGCCCGCTGCGCGCGCGCCTTTCCGTTTATGATGCTTTGTCTTGCACTAACTGGTATAGAGAATATTTTTAAATCGCTGTTTATTGGCTTGGAGCGGATGCAATATGCAGCGACTTCCGAGGTTTGCGAGCAACTGATTCGCATTGCCACGGTATGGTTTTTGCTTTATCAGTATGAGGGCGATGACTACGGCACCATTGCCATGTTGATTTTTGTTGGCATGGTAGTCAGCGAGGTATTCAGCGCTGCTTTTTTGAGTTTGCTCTTTCGAAATTGGAAGACACCGGGTATTCATCATGTGCGGCTGGATTATGAAACTGTGCGTCAATTTTTCTTTATTGCACTTCCGGTTTCAGCATCGGCGCTTTTGGGCAATGCAATCAGTTCAGCAGGATCGATTCTGTTACCGAAACGGCTGATGGTTGCCGGCATGAATTACGAACAGGCGTTATCTGCGTTGGGTGTTCTGTCCGGCATGGCAATGCCGTTATTGCTTTTGCCTATTGCGTTGGTCAGTTCGGTTTGTACAGCATTGCTGCCTGCGGTGACAGCCGCGCAAGCCACAGAAAATAACAAACGGGTGCAGGCATTGGTAGGTAGGGCTATCACGACAGTAGGGCTGATTGCCGTACCGGCAACAGCGGTTTTGATTCCGCTTGCGCCAAAACTTAGTATGCTGTTTTTCGGGCAATCGCTGAGTGCACCCTATGTTTCACTGTTAGGAGCGACCGCAGTGATTTGCTATTATCAAATGGCATCCGGCAGCTTGCTCAATGCGATTGGCTTGCAGCATTGGAATGTAGTGGTTTCGGTAGGGGCGGAGTTGTGCCAGGTAATTCTGATGTACCGATGGTGTGCGTTGCCTTGGCTGGGGATCTACGGCTATCTGATTGCCATGTTGATGACTGGACTGATAGCATTTATCCTGAATTTTATCATTCTGTACCGAAAAG
Organism: uncultured Agathobaculum sp.; assembly: GCF_963927765.1. Lineage (NCBI taxonomy): Bacteria > Bacillati > Bacillota > Clostridia > Eubacteriales > Butyricicoccaceae > Agathobaculum > uncultured Agathobaculum sp. Next base: position 55,692 of record NZ_CAWVCU010000095.1, read on the forward strand.
TAGGTTTTTCTCTGCAACCGCTTCGACGCTTCGGCGTTCCGCTCTTTTGCGGTACAGCATTGTTTTTCTGGACGCGCATTTTTTATCAGCTATTTTCACAGATTTGCTCTTCCGATATTACCATGCTGGCGTGTACAGTGATTTGTGTTGGGCTTCTTTACATCATTGTGCTGCGTCTGATGGGAATTCGGCTTCTGCATTACTTATCCAAACGAATCGAAAAACCATATTTACCGCGCTTGCACATGTGGTAAACAGCTTGACAAATGTGTATGAAACAGATAAGATAAACACACGATATGACGGCTCCTGCCCGCGATTCCGGCAGGAGCCTTTTTGCAGGAGAAGAGGGGAGTGCATGACATGGAACTGACCATGTGTTGCCCGACGTTATTTGGGCTGGAAGGCATTGTGGCAGATGAATTGCGTTTTGGTGGCAAACTGAGCGAGGTGCATGCTGAAAATGGTCGAGTGTTGTTCGAGGGTGACGAAACAATCTTAGCATGGGCAAATCTCAATTTGCGCTGCGCCGAGCGTGTGTTGATCCGGTTGGGGGCGTTTCCGGCAAAAACCTTCGATCAACTGTTTGAAGGAGTGCGTGCTTTGCCATGGGAACAGTTTATTCCCAAAGACGGTGCTTTTCCAGTGAAGGGGCATAGTTTGAATTCGGCGCTGCATTCGGTACCGGATTGTCAGAAAATTATTAAAAAAGCAGTGGCATCCCGTCTGGAGGCGCATTACCATCAGAACTGGTTTGAGGAAAGCGGCGCAAAATATCAGATTCAGTTTGCCATTATGCGTGATACCGCAGAACTGTATCTGGACACTTCGGGCAGTGGGTTGCACAAGCGCGGCTATCGTGCGAACAGTAATGCAGCGCCGCTGCGGGAGACACTGGCGGCTGCGTTGGTGAAGCTCGCGCGCTGGCGCGGGAGAGAGCCGTTCCTCGATCCGTTTTGTGGATCGGGTACCATAGCGATCGAAGCGGCAATGATTGCTCAGCGGCGCGCACCTGGTTTGATGCGCGCATTTGATGCGGAAAAATGGCATTGCTTTGATGCCTCTGTTTGGCGTCAGGCACGAGAAGATGCCCTCGGCATGGCGGATGGCGGCGCGCGGTTTGACATTGTCGGCAGCGATATTGATCCGGCTTGTGTGCAGTTATCAATGGAAAATGCACGCAAAGCAGGCGTTGCCAATACGGTGTTTTTTGAGCAGGCAGATGCGACAAAGCGGGATTACGCACAAAGCGGTGTGATTATCGCCAATCCACCGTATGGCGAACGGTTGCTGGATTTGCAGGAAGCGGAGGAATTGTATCAAAAAATGGGGGCTGCAATGCAAAAATCACCCATCAAACAATATATTCTCAGCTCGGATCCGCTTTTTGAACGTTGCTTTGGCAAAAAGGCCGATAAACGAAGGAAACTTTATAACGGCATGATTAAATGTGAGTTGCATATGTATTTTAAGCACTCGAAACGGGACAATGCTAATCGATAACGATATTGCAAAGTGAATTCACAAAAAATTCATAAAATTTTTGATGCTTTTTCCAAGAAACCTCTTGCCAACTGGTATGAGTTGATGTAATATAATAGTCAAGTTAGCACTCTGGTTTAATGAGTGCTAAACCATGACTTTGTTAATTTTTATTTTTCATAGGAGGCATCCGTTATGAAACTCAAACCCCTTTGCGATCGTGTTGTGATCAAGATGGTAGAAGCAGAGGAAACCACTGCCAGCGGTATCATTCTGACGGCATCTGCGCAGGAAAAGCCGCAGGTTGCGGAGATTATTGAGGTCGGCCCGGGTGGCGTGGTAGATGGCAAGGAAATCAAGATGGAAGTCCAGAAGGGCCAGAAGGTCATCACCGGCAAGTACACCGGTACTGAGGTAAAGCTGGACGGCGAGAAGTATATCATCGTTCGTCAGAGCGATATCCTTGCAATTGTTGAGTAAGAACCAGTAATTCAGGAGGTAATATATCATGGCAAAGCAGCTTATTTACGGCGAGGATGCGCGCAAGGCACTGCAGCGCGGCATTGATCAGCTCGCTGATACGGTAAAGGTTACGATTGGTCCGAAGGGCCGCAATGTTGTGCTCGATAAGAAGTATGGCGCTCCGCTGATCACGAACGACGGCGTGACCATCGCCAAGGAGATCGAACTGGACGACCCGTACGAGAACATGGGTGCGCAGCTGGTTAAGGAAGTTGCAACCAAGACCAACGATATCGCTGGCGATGGTACCACCACCGCTACTGTTCTGGCACAGGCGTTCGTCCGCGAAGGCCTGAAGAATGTTGCGGCCGGTGCAAACCCGATGGTGATGCGCCGCGGCATTTCCAAGGCTGTCAATGCTGCAGTGGAGGCAATTGCTAAGAACTCTAAGACCGTAGACGGCACCAATGATATTGCCCGCGTTGGTGCGATCTCTTCTGGTGATGACGAGATCGGCAAGCTGATTGCGGAGGCAATGGAGAAGGTTTCGACTGACGGCGTTATCACCGTCGAAGAGTCCAAGACTGCAGAGACCTATTCCGAGGTTGTTGAGGGCATGCAGTTTGACCGCGGTTACGTCACTCCTTATATGTGCACCGACACCGAGAAGATGGAAGCAAATCTGGATGATGCGCTCGTACTGATTACCGATAAGAAGCTGTCTAACATTCAGGAACTGCTCCCGATTCTCGAGCAGGTTGTCAAGTCCGGCAAGAAGCTGCTGATCATTGCAGAGGACATTGAGGGCGAGGCACTGTCCACCCTGATCGTCAACCGTCTGCGCGGCACCTTCACCTGTGTTGCAGTAAAGGCACCGGGCTTCGGCGATCGCCGCAAGGATATGCTGCGCGATATCGCGATCCTGACCGGCGGCACCGTGATCTCCGAGGAAGTCGGCATTGAGCTGAAGGATGCGACCATGGATATGTTGGGTACTGCCCGTCAGATCAAGGTCACCAAGGAAAACACCACGATCGTTGACGGCGCTGGCGACAAGCAGGCGATTGCTAACCGAGTGACTGAGATCCGTGGCGCGATCGAGCGCACCACTTCTGATTTTGACCGCGAGAAGCTGCAGGAGCGTCTGGCTAAGCTGGCTGGCGGTGTTGCAGTCATCAAGGTTGGCGCTGCGACTGAGACTGAAATGAAGGAAAAGAAGCTGCGCATTGAGGACGCACTGAACGCAACTCGTGCAGCAGTGGAGGAAGGCATTGTTGCAGGCGGCGGCGTTGCTTATGTCAACGCAATTGCAGCGGTAGAGGCGCTGGCTGAGACGGCAGAGGGCGACGAAAAGACCGGTATGCAGATTGTTACACGTGGTTTGGAAGCTCCGATGGCTCAGATCGCCTTTAACGCTGGTATCGAGGGTGCCATTGTTGTCGACAAGGTGAAGAATTGCGGCAAGGTTGGCTATGGCTTTGACGCTGCGACCGAGACCTATGGCGATATGATCGCTAACGGTATCGTAGATCCGACGAAGGTAAATCGTTCTGCATTGCAGAATGCGGCTTCTGTTGCGTCCATGGTTCTGACCACCGAGAGTTTGGTTGCTGATAAGAAGGAGCCGGTTGCTCCTGCTCCGGCAGCTCCGGATATGGGCGGCATGTACTAAGCAAAAAGGATGCTCCGAATTTAGGAGACGATTTTTTAACAGTGATTTTAGATGGCAAGCACGAAGTAAAGTGCTTGCCATCTTTTTCTTTCTTGTGTATTTTTATTGCATGGGCAGCATAGCCAAAAAATGATATATAAATTTTTACAAATTGACTTATTTGAGAAACTCCTAAAAAATACCCCCCCTCATGTGAAGAATGGAAGTTTCAGAACGTGGTAAGGCTTGATAAAATAATCACAAAGGAGGGGAGAATGCATGGAGTATATTCTGGAAATGAAGGATATCAGCAAAACATTTCCGGGTGTCAAAGCGCTAGATCATGTACAGCTTCAGATAAAAGCAGGCGAGGTACATGCATTGATGGGCGAAAACGGTGCCGGTAAGTCTACATTAATGAAAATATTAATGGGGATTTACTCCAAAGACGAGGGCGGTGAAATCCTTTTTAACGGTCAACCGTATGAAGTGTCGAATCCAAAGGAGGCTATGGATCATGGCGTGGCAATGATCCATCAGGAATTGAATCCGATTTTGGATATGTCCGTTTTTGAAAATATTTTTGTAGGACGCGAATTACGAAAACACGGCTTAGTCGACAGTAAGGCAGAAATACGAGAAGCGCAAAAGCTGATTGAAGAATGCGGCCTACATGTTTCACCGAAAGAAAAGCTCCGTAATTTGACGGTTGCACAGTGTCAGTTGATTGAAATCATTAAGGCGATCTCCATTAATGCAAAAATCATTATTATGGATGAGCCAACTGCCGCAATCACAGAACGAGAAGTGGAATTGCTGTTTGGGCATATCCGGAGGCTCAAAGAGAAAGGCGTTGCTATCATTTACATTTCGCACCGAATGGATGAGATTTTCTCTATTTGTGACCGTGTTAGTGTATATCGTGATGGGCATTACATTGGTTCCGGCGAAACAAAGGATTTGACAGAGGCGCAGCTTATCAAAATGATGGTTGGCCGTGAAATTACAGACGTTTTCCCAAAGTTGGATGCACAGATTGGTGAAGTAATTTTCGAAGCGAAAAATATTGTTCGTGCGGACAATAAGGTAAAAGGAGTTGACTTTTCTGTCCGAAAGGGTGAAATCCTTGGAATTGGCGGTCTGGTGGGTGCTGGACGCAGTGAGTTGGTCGAGGGCATCTTTGGCATGCATGAGCTATCCAGCGGTGAAATCTACGTCAAAGGTAAAAAAGTGAACGTCCATTCACCACGTGATATCATCAAAGAGGGTGTCGCGCTCATTACGGAAGATCGCAAGGTGACAGGGCTGAATTTAAGTGGTTCAGTCAATGATAACATTGCGATGGTAGCAATTAGAAAGCTGGTCAGCAATGGGTTGTACAATCAAAATAAAGCCCGCAGTGCCTCTCAGGAGTATATTAAAAAGCTGAACATTAAAACGCCTTCCGGAGAACAGATCGTCGGCAATCTCTCTGGTGGCAACCAGCAGAAAGTCGTTATTGCAAAATGGCTGCTCAATGATCCGGATATTATTATTTTGGATGAGCCGACCCGCGGTATAGATGTTGGAGCAAAGCGCGATATCTATTTGCTTTTGGGACAACTTGTGCAACAGGGAAAAGCCGTTATTATGATTTCATCGGAAATTCCAGAGCTGATGGGTGTTTGCGATCGGATCATGGTAATGTGCGAAGGCAATCTGTCTGGCGAGGTCAAAAGGGATGAGTTCTCGCAGGAACGTATCATGACACTTGCTTCGGCCATTGAGGTATAAGGGAAGGGGAAAAGATGAAAAAGACGAAAAATGCGAAAGCACTAATCAGCGAATATTTTATTTTCGTGATTTTTATTGCATTGGTTATTGTGCTCACTTGTTTGAAGCCGAGTTTTATTCAGCCGAGCAACTTGGTGAACATTTTGAAGCAAGCTTCGATCAACGGTATTCTGGCGTTCGGCATGATGTTTGTCATTATCGCAGGCGGATTTGATATGTCTGTTGGTTCCACGGTTGCATTTGCAGGCATTCTAGCTGCTATGTTGGGACAGGGGCAGTATCCGCTGGTGGTTCCGCTGGTTGTGGCAATGCTTGCAGGTCTGGCTGTTGGTGTCGTAAATGGCGTTGGCGTTGCAGTTGGTGATTTGCCGCCGTTTATTATGACGCTTGGTACCATGACTGCTGTTCGTGGGTTAGCACTTCTGACTTCCAACGGTAAGCCGATCACGGGGATTAGTCAGGAGTATAAGGCGGTTGCTGCAAATTCGATTGCTGGAATTCCAATGCTGGCAGTTTTTCTGATTATTGTCATTTTGATTTGCTCCTTCATTTTGGCCAAAACGGTATACGGTCGTCGAGTTTATGCCTGCGGTGGTAATTTGCAAGCGGCACGTGTATCTGGTATCAATACGACTATGATCCGTATTTCCACCTTTGCTATTGCTGGACTGTTGGCGGGATTGAGCGGCTTTTTAATGACTTCTCGTGTTACCATTGGTCAGCCTACCGCGGCGGAAAGTTATGAAATGGATGCGATTACCGCTTGTGTTGTCGGCGGTGTGTCGATGTCCGGCGGCGTCGGTAAACCGTGGGGGGTTGTGGTTGGATGTTTGCTGATTACAGTTATTGCGAACGGCTTGGACATTATGGGTGTATCGTCTCACTGGCAGAAGATCGTCAAAGGCGCCATCATTGTTTTGGCAGTTCTAATTGATGTTAAGGGGAAAAGCAAGAAAAACTGATTGATGTTAAGAGCGGGAGCACAAAGTATGTTCTGTTCTTATCATAAAGAAATTTGAGGAGGAAGAATTATGAGTAAAAAGAGAATCCTTGCCATGCTGATGGCCAGCGCAATGACGCTTGGCATGGTAAGCGGATGTGGCAACAGTGGGACCGATGGCTCGCAGGATTCGGATGCAAGTACAGATTCGACAGACGGCGCATACAAAATCGCATTGATTCAGCAGCATCAGACCAATGCATTCCAGATCGCGGTTTCAGAAGCCGCTGAAGAAAAGGCAGAGGAAATGGGTGTTGATTTGACCATTCTTAGTGCGGACCAAGATGCAGCAACACAGATTAGCCAGATTGAGCAATGCGTTTCTGAAGGCTATGATGCGATTCTGTTTGAGCCTGTTGATCCGGATGGACTTTGCGATGCAGCGAAAAGCGCAGCAGATGCTGGTGTTGTTGTCATCAACATCATTTCTGCCTGCACGGATTGGGAAAACTATGGTATTTCTGCGGTGTCCTACGGTGATAACGTAAAGGCCGGCGAAACCGAGATGCAGCATGTTGCCGATTTGTTAGGCGGTAAAGGCAACATTGCGATTCTTACTGGCCCCTCTGGCGATTCCGGTGGACTGCAGCGCATGGAAGGCTATGAAAATGTCCTGAAGAATTATCCGGATATGGTTCAGGTTGTTTCGCCTGCAGATTGCCAGTGGGATACGGCTAGCGCGCAGGCAACAGTAGAGAGTTGGCTGTCTGCATATGACCTGGATGCAATCATTTGCGAAAACGATGGCATGGCAGTCGGTGCAGGCAATGCCGCAGGCGCAAACAGCGGTATTATCATCACTGGTGTAGATGGTACGCCGGATGGTTTCGAAGCAATCAAGGATGGACGCATCACAGGTACGGTTTCTCAGAACGGTGGCGCTATGGCCGCAAATGCGATTGAGGCTGCGGTTACGCTGCTTTCTGGCGGAACTTTGGAGGAAAATGTTATCATCACTGATAATACCTGGATTGATGCTTCCAATGTTGCCGACTACGAATAAGGGATTTCCTTTACCAGCATGTAATTTGCGTTGGCAAACGCCAGAGAAAGTGTTATCATGAATAAGAAAAGGGAAAACGAATTCGTTTTCCCTTTTTTGATAAACAGCGTGTATTTTTACTGGGGGCGGATTATGTTACGAGTAGTCCTTGCGGACGACGAAAATAAAGTGATTTTACTCCTGCAGAAGCTGATTGATTGGCAGTCTCTTGGCTATGAAGTGGTTGGCATTGCCAATGACGGTTTGCGTGCACTGGAGTTGGTAAAAGAAAAACAACCGCACTTATTGATAACAGATATTCGCATGCCGGGTTATGATGGTATTGAACTGATCCGTTGTGCGAAGGAATTACAGCCGAAGCTGCATACTATCGTGATCAGTGGATATCGTCAGTTTGAATATGCACAGAATGCGATAAAATATGGCGTTGAGGATTATTTGCTGAAGCCGCTCAAGCAAGAAGAACTGTACGGTATTTTACTGCGCTTAAAGGATAAGTTTGGAGAAGAGGCAGCGCTTGAATTGCAATTAAAGCGCAGCGGAGAGCGACGGCAGGAGCTTTTGATAGAAGCACTTCGAGATGCGGTCAACCGGCAAAAACAATTCATTGATGCAGAACAAGCGGAAGCAGAATACGGATTTCATTTTGCACATGGAACGTATTTTGCTGCCTTGATAAAGCCTGATATTGCGAATGCAGAGCAGTATCAGGATGGTTATTCGATCATGCTGCATCATGCATTGGAAATTGTCAGAAACGAAGTGCAGCAATTAGCCGGTGAATATGCGGTTGCTACCATAAGAGAAGGAATTGCAGCAGTGGTATGTATTCCCGATTATCAGGCAGTCGCGGTTAAGCAATGCTTTACAAAGATTCGTAAAGAGATTGAAAAGCAGCGTGATTTATTTTGGAATATACGTTGCATGGTTTGCTTGGGCAGCAGAAAAACATGTTTGAAAGAAATGAATGTTTCTATGCAGGAAGCGATATGGCTTTGTTTGGATCGGCTTTGCCACATTCAGCCATGGCGTGATGCTGATGGGGAAACACTGCCTTTTGAAGAACGGTATCTCATGGATCCTGCTCAAAAGAAGCGTTTTCAGGAAGCGGCAGAGTATTTGGATAAGGAACGGTTTGAGCAGGAATTGGATGACAGCTATCGGTGCCTTTTACCGAACCAAAACTTGAATGGGCAAATGGTAGAGGACTGGTTTCAGCAAATTGTAGACGCTGCGCATTATGGCATGAAGCAAAGTGGAAATGTGGAAGATTACTTTTTGGAAACCATGCAGGAAAAGTTCTGGCGTTGTTCCAGCGTACAAGATGTTTATCTTTTGCTTCGGGATGGCATACGGCAGCAGATCCAGCGCCTATGTGAAGAAAAATCTATGCAGGAAGCGCGTCCGATCACGGAAGCAAAGCGTTATATTCAGCAGCATTATCAGGAAACCCTGCGATTGGAGGATGTGAGCAGCGCAGTCGGATTCAATGCGACTTACTTTTCTGCATTATTCAAGAAAGAAACCGGACAAAATTTTATGGATTATCTGACGGAACTGCGTATCAACAAATCCAAAGAACTACTATGTGTTGATTCCTTGTCCATTCAGGATGTGGCAGAGATGGTAGGGTATCGTGATCTGAAGTATTTTTCACGATTATTCAAAAAAGTAACCGGTGTTAGTCCATCGGATTATAAAAAGCTGTACAAGTAAGGTGATAGCATTGTCGCTGCTGAGCGGATGGAAGCTGTGGCATGCGCTGCGGCGCTATCAAAGTGAAAAAAATCTGGAAGCTGTTTTGCATATGGATTGGAGTAAAAGCCCACTTTTGAAAGTTTTTTTGGGTGATATCGAAGAACGGCTTCATGGAGAAGAAATCACAAGACTGAGGCAAAAACAAGCGGAATATCTGGCGCTGCAAAACCAGATCAACCCGCATTTCCTTTATAATGCTTTGGAAGCAATCCGCGCGGACGCGTTACTAGTGGATTGTGAGGAAATAGCTGAAACGACAGAGGCTTTGGCAACTTTTTTTCGCTATACGATATCCAATGTGCAGGAATATGTTACATTTTCAGATGAGTTGGATAATGCTGAAAACTATTTTATTATCCAGAGGTGTCGTTTTGGGGATAAGCTCTCTTTGGAGCTTGAAATGGAAAATGAAGAATTGCTGGAAGCGCGTATGCCAAAACTGATTTTACAGCCATTGGTGGAAAATGCAGTTCTGCATGGCTTGGAAGGTAAAATAGAGCATGGTACGGTACGGATTATCGTAGAGAACAGTGAACGAACATTGTTTTTACGGGTACGTGATGATGGAATCGGCATGCCGGAAGAACAGGTGGAACGGTTAAATGCACAATTTGCAGGGGATGATACCGGAACAAACATGCAGCAACGTGGTGGCATTGCACTGCGAAATGTCAATAGCCGCATACGCTTGATGTTTGGAGAAAACTATGGACTTCGTATTTTCAGTGCGGTAGGAATCGGTACAGAGTGCTGCATTACACTACCATTGCTTCCACAGGAGGACTAAGCGCCAATGAAAGAAGAATTGATTCGTGTGGAAGATGGGCGTTTTCAGAGTGAGGGCAGCGAGTACCAATTTGATCTGATGATTTCTCGAGGAGAATGCATCGGTATATATGTGGATGAACATGTTACTTCTGGTACCGCTTTTTTGGATATTTTTAAGGGATATTCGCATATCAAAGCAGGGAAGGTTTTTTTATATGGATTGCGCGCTGGTTCTATAGAGTTGGAGCGCTGGATTACGCAGAATAGCATGATTGCAGATAAGTTTCGATTCGATTCTAAAGAGCTGACTGTTTGCGATTTTGTGATTGCTTTAGGGAAACCGATACCATGGAAAAAAAGTAAATATGCAAAGTGGAAGCTGCTTGCAAAAGAAACTGAAAATATGCTGGAACAGATGGGGTTGCTTCCGTTATGGGAGAAAAAATTATCTTCGCTTTCCTTACTGGATTATTATCGGCTTTCTGTTTTTCGAGCTTGGTTTTGGCAAAGCGAATTGCTGATATTGGATCGCTTGACCGAGATTTTGCGTTGGAAAGACTTAGAACAATTGATGCATTGTGTTCAATTCCTACTAAAACAAGGTTCTGCGGTTTTGATCTGCGATATGGATGAGAAATTCCTGTATCAATATGTGAATCGAGTAGATATCATCAAAAACCGGAAAACGTGCTACCGATTGTATCCAGAGGAATTCGATGATCGCTTGTATGAGATACTGGGTTGGAAACGCCGCAGTAAGAGCAGCATATCGCATGTGGAACCATGGCAAGGTGAAAAGGTGATTCTTTCCGTATCTGGTTTAACGTTTCCGATGATGGAGCCGTTGAATTTTCAGATTCAAAGTGGTGAAATCGCATTTTTGCAGGATGAAAACTATAATACGGTATCTCAGATTCGAGATTGTTTCCTGGGAGAACAAAATTGGCTGAGCGGTAGTTTTTGCTTGTCCGGGAAATCGTATGAATACAAAGCGGTTTTAAAGGCCATTGGTTCTGAAATTGGGATTCAAATCGAACGTCCGGATCGCCCGAGTGGTGTATTATTTGATAAGCTGACAGCATTGGATAATTTAAGTGCTTGTCTTCTTCCAAAAGCAGGACGTCATGTGATTAGAAAAAACCTTATGACGAGCATCATGGATGAAGCGTCCAAATGGTTCGGTCGAGAAGCATTGCTGCGTCCATTAAATGAGTGGACGTTGCCTGAGCGGCTTCGATTTTCGTATTATAAGTGGTATTTGGTAAATCCACGCCTCTTGATCTGTTTTTTTCCGTTTGCCGGACAAGAATCCGAACATCATGAAATGATTATTGATATGTTGGTGACTTGTGCTAGACGAGGGATGGCAATTTGGGTGATATCTTCCGGCATTGATGCTATTTGCGAAAAGACAGAAAATAAAGAATTCCTGCAAAGACTGCACTATATTGATTCATTATATAGATAATTATTGCATGAGAAATGACTATTGATTCTATAAGTGGTGTCCAGTAGGCAAAAGATTCTGTTAAAAGATATTTTTTCGGAACTGTGTCGGAGATAGCCCTGTCTTATCAGTAAATGCAATGATAAAGTTGACTTCACTGCGGTAGCCAACCCGAAACGCAATTTCTTTTACGGATAGGGAAGTGGATTGCAGCAATGCCTTTGCTTCGTCAATCCGATGCAGCATGATATATTCGTGAGGAGAAAAACCGGTTGCACTGCGGAATAATCTGGAAAAGTGCGATGTGCTGAGACGAATCTGTTCTGCAATTTGTTTTACGCTGATTTGCTCAAATAGGTGTTGATCGATATAGTGAACCGCTTGAGATATAATACTATCGTTTGCACTATGTTGTAATGGAGCCGAAGGAAATAATAGTGCGCAGAGAATGCGATAAATGCGTTGGGAACAATCTACCTCACTGATGGTGGCGCTGCGCAACCCGGAAATGATTTGCGCCATTTCCTGTTCAATTCGGTCATCAGGTGATGGAGTGAAGGCTTGTTTGCCACCTCGAAAAGTGATGATCTGATTAAAAAAGGCTTCCGCATTGGCACCATCAAAATGAATCCACATGGCCTCCGCGTCTCCTGTGGTATAGAAATGATGGGGTTTGTGACAGTCAATCAGTGCAACTTGACCGCGTTCTGCCGCAAATTGCTGTGATGTTTCATAAAAAATGCTTCCAGAGCGGATAAAAGCAAGGAAAAAGTTTTTGTGGCTTTCCTCACGCGCCACGTCACAGGTATCTGAAAAATCATAGTGTTTATCATAATAATAATGTCCTACACGCGTGACATAAAAAAATAGAGTACGTGCGGTTGCAGACGGCGTGGAAAAGAAACGTTCTGAGCGAGATAATACTCCAGGCTCGTTATTCACTTTCAATGTGTTCACCTCTCATATCTTATAATAGCACAAAAAATAAATAAGTTGCAGTGTTTTATTATTGCGCAAGGGCTTTTTATTCAGTATGATTAGATAGAAGTCAATATTTATTTGGCAAAAGGACTTATATCAATATATGGTCAAAGGTGTTCAAGATGATTAAAGATAAGACTTTTTATAAATCATTCATGTTTTTAGCGCTTTCATTGGCACTGCAAAACCTATTGACATATGGCGTCAACATGATGGATACTGTAATGCTTGGCAGATATAGTCAGGATGCCATGGGCGGAGTCAGCTTGTGCAACCAAGTTCAGTATCTGTTGCAAATGCTGGTGGTTGGTGCAGGGGAAGGCGCAGTTGTGCTTGGCTCACAGTACTGGGGAAAGGGAAATTTAAAACCGATTCCCCATATCATCGGTGTTGCTTTGCGGTTTGGCGGCAGCTTGGCAGTTCTCCTGTTTTGTGTGGTAGCATTTTTCCCTACGCAGCTTTTGAGCCTGCTATCCAATGACAGTGCGGTTATCGCAGAGGGGCAAAAGTATTTTCAAATTATTTGCTTTACCTATATTATTTTTACCGTTAACAATATTTTGGTCGCTTCGCTGCGCTCCATTGGTATTGTAAAAATTGGTTACATCATTTCCGGTTCTACACTGGTCATCAACGTATGCCTCAACTATTGTCTGATCTATGGCAATCTAGGCTTTCCCGAGCTTGGTGTGCGCGGCGCTGCGATTGCGACACTGGTATCGCGATGTGTTGAGCTGTTGATTGTCATTTATTATTTGAAATATAAAGAGAATACGCTTCGTTTGACCTTAGCAAAGCTGCTTCGTATTGATACGAGCTATATGCGGGATTACACTCGGGTTTCTTCACCAGTACTAATCAATCAAGCTCTGTGGGGCGTGGCCCAGATGGTGCAAACCGGAATTCTCGGACATCTCGGCGGCGATGTGACAGCAGCAAATGCAATTGCGGTTCAGGTGTTTCAGGTGCTCTCTGTTGTGGCATATGGTTCTGCGTCTGCTGCGGGCATTGTGGTTGGACGCACTATTGGAGAAGGTAACGAAAAGCGTTTGCGTCCGCTTGTCAATACACTTCAGGTTCTGTTCATCACAATTGGGATTTGTTCTGGTTTTCTGATATTTGTTTTGCGTGTACCAATCTTAACGGTTTTCGGCGGGACATTGACCGATCAGGCATACGAACTGTCCATGCAGTTCATGCTTGTGCTTTCCATTACGACAGTTGGCACATCGTATCAAATGGCCTGCGATAACGGAATTATCCGTGGCGGAGGCGATACTGCTTTCAGCGCAAAAATGAATCTGATCAGCATGTGGCTGATTATTGTACCATTTTCTGCAATGGCAGCTTTCTGGTGGAAGTGTGCGCCGGTTGTCGTGTTTTTCCTTCTGAAATGGGATCAGCTGTATAAGACTATTCCCGTTGTGATACGATTGCGCAGCTGGAAATGGGTGAAAAAGGTCACCCGACCGGATGCAGCAGAATAAACGGAATATTTCTCTTTCTCTCTCCCGAAAAACCGGCTGAATGGCCGGTTTTTCTGTTGACAAAAAAATAAAAAATGATATACTTTTATAGGAATTAAATATTGAATGCGATGAGGAAACGAGTTTTTCGATATTTGGCAGATAGCGAGAGGGGACAGTGCAAGCCCTTTGCCAAACCGAGAGACAGCCACTTCCGAGCAGTCTGTGAAAGCAGACCGTCTGATCCGCGATAACCGATCACTAAGATGTGCTTTTATCGGCGCAGATTAGGGTGGTACCGTGGAAGAATGCTTTCGCCCCTAACGAGTGGGCGGAAGTTTTTTTGTTTTACAAATTAAAATTTGGAGGATAAAAGAATATGCAGTACAGAAGTTTAAATGAGCTGCGCGAAATGTACCTCAAGTTTTTTGAAACCAAAGGTCATCTTCGCCTGCCGAGCTTTTCGCTCATCCCGCAGAACGACCCGTCGCTCCTTCTGATTAACTCTGGTATGGCGCCGATGAAGCCGTATTTTACCGGAGAGCAGGAGCCGCCGCGCCATCGCGTCACCACCTGCCAAAAGTGCATCCGCACCGGTGATATTGAAAACGTCGGCAAGACCGCGCGCCATGGTACGTTTTTTGAAATGCTGGGCAATTTCTCGTTTGGCGATTATTTCAAGAAAGAAGCTATTGCGTGGAGCTGGGAATTCCTGACCAGCCCGGAATGGGTCGGTATTGATCCGGATCGTCTGTATCCGTCCATTTATCAGGATGACGAGGAAGCATTCGAGATTTGGAACAAGGACATCGGTATTCCGGCTGAGCGTATTTTCCGTTTCGGCAAGGAGGATAATTTCTGGGAGCATGGCTCTGGTCCGTGCGGTCCTTGCTCGGAAATTTATTATGACCGTGGACCGGAATATGGCTGCGGTAAGCCGGGCTGCACGGTTGGTTGTGACTGTGACCGTTATATGGAGGTTTGGAACAACGTATTCTCGCAGTTCGACAACGACGGTAACGGCAACTACACCGAACTGAAGCAGAAGAACATTGATACCGGCATGGGGCTGGAGCGTTTGGCCTGCGTTGTACAGGGCGTTGGTTCGCTGTTTGATGTTGACACCGTGCGCAACATTACCAACAAGGTTTCTGAAATTGCCGGCAAGCACTATGGCGACAGCGAAAAGACGGATATTTCGCTCCGCGTCGTTACCGACCATATCCGTTCGACCGTTATGATGATTTGCGACGGTGTTATTCCGTCCAACGAGGGCCGCGGTTATGTGCTACGCCGCCTGCTGCGTCGTGCGGCTCGTCATGGCAAGCTGCTGGGCATTGACCGTCCGTTCCTGTCTGATGTGGCAACGACCGTAATTCAGGAATCCGGCGGCGCTTACCCGGAACTGGTGGAAAAGCAGAAGTATATCCACAAGGTCATCGAAAACGAGGAAGCAAGCTTCAATAAGACGATCGACAGCGGCCTGAATATTCTCAACGAGCGCATCGCGGCAGCAGATGGTAAGGAGCTGCCCGCAGCCGATGCATTCCAGCTGTACGACACTTATGGTTTCCCGATTGACCTGACTCTTGAAATCCTTGAAGAGCAGGGCATGACCACCAACCGCGAAGAGTTCGATCGCTTGATGAACGAACAGCGTGAGCGTGCTCGTGAAGACCGCAAGAAGATGGGTGATTTGGGCTGGCAGAGCGAGGACCTCGGTTTGGACAAGTCCATCAAGACCCGTTTTGATGGTTATGAAACGCTGGGCGAGTCGGCAAAGGTGCTGGCTATTGTCAATGAGGGCGAACCGTCCGGTGCGGCAGCCAAGGGTGAGAAGATCACGGTCGTGCTCGACCATACGCCGTTCTATGCGGAAATGGGCGGTCAGATTGGCGACCATGGTATTCTGGAAGGTAAAAACGGTGTGGTGACCGTGTCTGATGTGCAGAAGACCAAGGACGGTAAGTATATGCACATCGGTGTGGTGACCGAGGGCGAAATCTCGGTCGAGGATGAGGTGCAGGCCAAGGTCGACGCGGAATACCGTCAGGCGATTTGCCGTGCGCATACCTCAACGCACCTGCTTCAGAAGGCGCTGCGTAAGGTACTGGGTGACCATGTCGAGCAGGCAGGTTCGTACACGGCAAACGACCATATCCGCTTTGACTTCACACACTTTGCAGCGTTGACCGCTGAGGAATTGGCACAGGTTGAGACGCTTGTCAACGAAGCAATTCTGGCGGGCAGCCCGGTTATCACCGAGGAAATGTCTATTGATGAGGCCAAGAAAAAGGGCGCAATGGCGCTGTTTGGCGAAAAGTACGGTGCAGTGGTTCGCGTGGTACAGGCGGGTGATTCCGTTGAGCTGTGCGGCGGTACGCATCTGGATAACACGGCGAAGGCTGGTGCGTTTAAGATCATTGGCGAAGCGTCTGTTGCAGCTGGTGTGCGTCGCATTGAAGCGGTTACCGGTAAGGCTGTGCTGGATTACCTCAATGAGCGCCAGAAGCTGTTGACCGAGGCTGCTGCCGCACTTAAGACCT
This sequence comes from uncultured Agathobaculum sp., assembly GCF_963927765.1. Lineage (NCBI taxonomy): Bacteria > Bacillati > Bacillota > Clostridia > Eubacteriales > Butyricicoccaceae > Agathobaculum > uncultured Agathobaculum sp. The sequence continues at coordinate 72,029 of NZ_CAWVCU010000095.1, forward strand.
CCCCGAATGAACTGCCCGCGAAGATTGAGCAGACCGTGGGTGAGTTGCGCGCAATGACCAAGAAGATCGACAAGCTTAACAGCAGAGTGGCATCTATGCAGATGGTGGATCTGCTGAATGTTTTGCGCGATGTCAAGGGCGTAAACGTAGTCGCAACCCAGCTGGAGGACGCAACAGCAGAAGTGCTGCGCACAATGGGCGACAGTATAAAGGAAAAAGCGCCGAATATGGTTGCGGTTCTGTCTGCTGTGAATGACGGCAAGGTCAGCCTGCTGTGTGTCTGTGGCGCGGAGGCTGTCAAGAAGGGTGCTCATGCCGGTAAGATCATCAAGGAAGTGGCAAAGATGGTTGGCGGTGGCGGCGGTGGCCGTCCGGATAGCGCAACTGCTGGCGGCAAGCAGCCGGAAAAGCTGGAGGAAGCGTTGGAAGCGGTCAATAATATTGTTGAAGCGCTGCTGTAAATCCGGTATAATAAAAGAACAGAAAGGAGCGGTTTGAATGCAAGATTGTCTGTTCTGTAAAAT
>NZ_CAWVCU010000096.1:0-30162 GCF_963927765.1 uncultured Agathobaculum sp.
GGGCGGCGCGCTGCGGAAACGGTGTTTTTTGAAAATCCTGCTGTTACAGAAAGGGGCGGGTGGTTTCGGCGCCCATACGGATGACATCCTCAGCATCCATGGCCCAGTATTCCGGGCGGAACAGCTCAAGGCAGGCGGGGCCGTCGTAGCCCACGGCTTTGACCGCCTCTGCAACCTCCTTGACCGGGATCGCGCCCAGACCGGGCATCAGGCGGTGGCAATGGTCGAGGATGCCGAGCGGCAGGTCTTCGCAGTCGTTGATATGGAACACAAACAGTTTATCCTTGGGTACCTTGCGGATGAAGTCCACATCCGCGCACTTGTCGTGCAGGTAGACGTTGATGCAGTCGATCGTCAGGCCGACGTTGTCGCGATTGACCGCCTGTACGATCTCAAGCGCCTGCCGCACGCTGTTGCAGCACCATTTGCGGTCGCCGATCGGCTCAAAAGACAGCTTGACTCCATAAGGCTCCGCAATATCAGCAAGTTGGTTGAGTACCTTGACCGAGTCCTCAAACACTTCCTGCTCGTTTTTGGTGCAGATTTCCGTCGTAACGGTCGGTACGACAATGATATACGGGTTGCCGATCTGCTGGGCGACTTCGCAGCCAAAGGTGAACAGTTCGACGAGCGTTTTCCACTCCTCCGGGGTGCAGAAGTTGATGTTTTCAATGGAGTTGAAGGCATAGGGCTTGAGATGGCTCTTGGCGAAAAATGCTTTCAGGTCGTCGACGGTATGCGTTTTAAGGTATTCTTTCAGCATATCAAGACGCAGTTCAATATAGTCGTAGCCGTATTTTTCACACAGCTCGAGGTCTTTTTCCACCGTGGAATTTTCCTTACAGGTGGCCTCATTATATCCGAGTTTCAACATATAGCATTCTCCTTTATAGTTCACCGCGCGCTTCGCGCTCAGCTAGTTCTTTCATGATGGTGGGATAAATCTTGTCCAGTCGGTACAGCAACAATACCACAATGGCGACAGCCCAGACCAGAATGGGGCCCCAGTAGAAGATCGCAGCAATCATTTCCTTGGCCGATTCCGGCTGCACCGCACCGCCCGTAGTTGAGCTGAGGAAGCCTGCGGCTTCGAGCAGCATGGTCATGATGGCGCTGGTCACGCCGGTGCCGACCTTGAATCCAAGCGAACCGGCACCGAAAATCAGGCTTTCCTGTCGGATATGGGATTTCCATTGGCCATACTCTACTACGTCGCCCATCATTCCGAACACAACCGAGGTTAGCGGTGCTTGTCCCAGAGAGCGGATGATGGTCATGGTTAGAATCCAGCTGAAGCTGGTGGGGTGGAGCATAATGAGCGCCTGTGCCGCAACCACGATCACACAACCCAGCAGCGAAAGGTCTCGTTTGTTGAACCGGCGCAGCAAAAGGGGGCAGGCTAGCGCGCCGACAATGAGCGAAACGATTTCAGCCGTGTAAATGAAGCTGTACAGCTCGTCGTTGCCCAATACATATTTGCAGTAGTAAGGCAGGTCGGTGCCGATGATGGTGGTATGGATACAGGTGACCGCCCACAGAATCAAGGTTGCCCAGAAATAGGGGTTGGACAGCAGGGCTTTCAGGCTGCGTCCCGCAGTCGCTTTGGGCTGCGCCTGCTGCTGCACCTCAAAACGCACGGTTTCCTTGCAGTTGGCAAAGCAGATGATCAGCAGACCGACCGCGATGATGCACCAGATACTCATCACCTTGATCCACGCCGCCTGATCGTCGCCGAACAGCTTGACGATCGGCAGGGTGAAGGTGACGGCGATTATTTTGCCGAAGGGGGATAACGCCATGCGGATGACAGACAGCATATCCCGTTCATGGGAGGAGCGGGTCATCAGCGTGGAAAGCGTACCGTATGGCACATTGATGGCGGTATAACAAACGGTCGTACACAGGTTGTAGGTAACAAATATGTACCAGAACTGCACGGTTTCGGTAGATTGTGGAATACAGAACATCGAAATGGTGCATAGTGCATACGGCACGGCCATCCACAATACCCAAGGACGGGCTTTGCCCCATTTGGATTTAGTCTTGTTGACGATCACACCCATAATTACATCGGAAGTGCCGTCGAATACGCGGGAAATCAGCATCGCAAGGCCGACAACAGCGACGGATACGCCAGCATAATCGGTATAGAACAATGTCAGCACCGCGGTGGTGATACCCATGACAACATTGCATGCGGTGTCGCCCAAACCATAGGAGATGCGCGTCCACCAAGAGAGCGGAGCAGCAGGAGATGCGGTTTGCACCGGGGTTACAGCTTGCATGTTCTCGCACCTCCCGGATTATTGGATTTCGCTGAGGCTGACGGGACGATGCTCCTGTAGGGATTTGGCGGCTGCCATGGCGATCTTGACCGGCTGAAGGCCGTCAAAGCCGGTGACCGGCGTGTCAGTATCGTTCAGGACGGCCTGTGTGAATGCCTTTGCCTCCGCAATAAACGCATTGTTGTATCGCTCGAGGAAGAACCAAGTGGGCTTTGCGATCTCCACACCGTCGGCGCTCGAGATCATTGCCTGATCATTCAGGTCGTTGGCAACCTGTACGCAGCCCTTGTCGCAGTGCACCTCGGTGCGCTGATCGTAGCCGTAATGTGCGGCGCGGCTGTTGTCGATCACGCCGAGCGCGCCGTTTTCAAACTTCATCATCACAATGGCGGTGTCTACATCGCCGTACTGGTCGTAGCCCGCGCCGGACAGTGCTGCGCCGTAGGCGGTGACTTCGGTCACTTCGCTGCCGGCCAGATAGCGGACCATATCGAAATCATGGATGGTCATGTCCATGAAGATGCCGCCCGAAACCTTGATGTAGTCCATGGATTGATGGTCGGGGTCGCGCGAGGTGACTTTGACGATGTTGGGCTTGCCAAGACGGCCGGAGGCGACGGTGTCGCGCACCATTTTGTGGTTGTGGTCGAAGCGGCGCACAAAGCCAACCTGCAGCTTGACACCTGCGTTCTTGACTGCGTCGAGTGCCTCTTGGATTTTGGCCAGATTGGTGTCGATCGGCTTTTCACAGAAAATATGCTTGCCGGCTTTGGCTGCGCGCATAATAAAGTCAGCGTGTGTGTTGGTGGAGGAGCAGATAAAGACCGCTTCGATTGATGCGTCGCTGAAAATCTGCTCCGGATCATCATAGCAGTGGGCAATGCCCATGTCGGCAGCCCATGCGCGGGTCGCGTCGTTCATAAACGGATCAGCAACTGCGTATAGCTCGGCTTCCGGTACGGCATGCGCCAGATTTTCCCCATGCAGCTTGCCGATGCGACCAGCGCCTAACAGACCAATACGAACCTTTTTCATTTTCATGCACTCTCCTTCTTCATAGCAACGGGTGTTCCTTGTAGATGCATCAAAAAAGCAGGATTTTCAAAGCGTATCGCCGCGGGCTGTGCTATAATAAAATAGAAAGATGACGATACAGCAAACGATGATTTCTCAGCATTTGTTTTATTTTCTGCGTTTTCTCTGCTGTTCTTGTGACTTATTATAGAAGAAAATACCCGTGAAGCGTTAGCGGGTTCTTGTGGGAAAAGCGTGCGGCAGGGCGTGAAAAAAGCCGAAACGGGAAAATAAAATTGTGAAATCTTGTGATTGTTCTTAAGCGAGGAGGGTGGTGTAATCCGATGACAGAGCTTCCTGGATTTGTGAATTGTGTGCTGATCGACCGAACTAGCAATGATAAACAGTCGCACCTGCCTCATGTTCATGACAACATGCTGGAGTTGTTTTATGTATGCAGCGGCGAGGGACAGTATATGGTTGATAACCGGCTGTATCCGATCTGCAAAGGGGACATGGTGATCTGTAACGCAGGAGTGCTGCATGGAGAGGAACCGGCGTTGGTACGCCAGGTCTATTCATATAGCGTGGCGCTGACCGGGGTGCAGCTGGAAGGGTTGCCGCTGAACTGCTTGATTGATCCGTATACCTGCCCGGTGGTCTCTTGCGGACAATTGGCCGAACAGGTGGAGCACATGATGCGGCTACTATATCTGTTGTCGGCCGATACCGCGCATCTGGGAGCAGTGTGCAGCAGTCTGGCGTATTCTATGGTGCTGCTCACACAGGCGTTGGTCGGCAGCCGCGCCAGACAGCAGACCGCATCGAAGGTGGAAACACCGTCCGTTTTGGCGCATCGGGTGCGTCAATATCTGGATGAGCATTATTCTGAAAACCTGACGCTGCGCGTTGTGGCGGACCGACTGCACATGAATGAGTATTATCTGGCTCACATCTTCAGCGAGGAGTTTGGCACGCCTCCCATGCAGTATGTCATCAAACGGCGTATCGGAGAAGCACAGGATCTGTTGATTCATGAAACGCTGCCGATTGCCGAAGTGTCAGACCGTCTGGGATATACCAGCGTCTGTCATTTTAATACGATGTTTAAAAAATATGTGGGGATGTCGCCGGGACAATATCGTCGTTCGTTCCGTAAGGATGGTGAAAAACCGTGTCAGGATGGTAAGCGGGGCTGAGCGGGGATTAGCAGGGACTAAATATCGATAGTGGTAGTGGAAAGGATGTGCAGACATCCAGACGAATAGGCAAAGGAGGGACAGCATGGCACAACAACATTCTCTTAATGTGCAGTGCTTTGTAAAAAAAGAATTTCAATCCATGTTCGTCGGGGAGAATGATCCTCGTCTGCTCTATGTCAGCGAGATCCGGCCGGATGCCAGCGCGCACCCGCGTGTGATGCACGCGCATGAGGATTTCGTCGAAATTATTTTGATTTGCAGCGGTTCCAGCGAATATCTGATTCACGATAAAAAATATTATATCCAGCCGGGAGATTTGCTGGTCTATAATGCAGGCGTGGTTCACGATGAAATATCTGGGCCGGATATGGAGATCGGCAGCTATTGTGTGGCGATCGGTGGGCTGCATATGCCAGACTTGCGTGCTAATGCACTACTGCCCGATGACGCGGGCTATGTTTTCCCGACAGGGCAGAGTTTTGGCGACCTGCGTATCCTGTTTGAAATGATGTTCCGCAATCTGGCATCGGGTGAGCCGCGTGCAGAATCATTTTGCCATAGTCTGATGCACGCACTGCTGGTTAAGGTGCTGACGGTAACGGATGGAGTGGATGCCATAGTGGAAAAACCGGTGGAGGAACCTCACGTTTTGGGACGGCGCATCAAAGAGTACATTGATCGGCACTATATGGAGCCGATCACGCTGCAAAGTATGGGAGAGGCATTGCACATCAGCCCATATTATCTGTCGCACGTATTCAAACAGATGAGCGGCTATTCGCCGGTGCAATATTTGCTGCGCCGCCGGATCGGTGAGGCACAAACGTTGCTTATTACGACCGATTTGTCTATTACACGGATTGCTGAAATGGTGGGTTATGATACACAGAGTTATTTCAACCTGCAATTTACCAAAAACGTCGGCATGCCGCCCAATAAGTATCGGCAGAACTACATCGTTGCGCAAAAGGAACAAACCGGGAGTGAAAATAAGAGACGAAAAAAGAAATAAAGAAAATGCGCTGTACGGCAATGGTGTACAGCGCATTTTTCATGCAATATGGTGCGCCCCGGTACGTTGTGGTACCGGGGCGCTGCACAAGAGAGAAAAAAAGAGTAAGAGGTGGTCAACGGTAATCGTAGTCGTAATCGGACAAATCCGAAAACGTGGTGTATGTGTTGCTGCGGGTCAAATACATATCAGCAAAAATAATAATCAGGGCAAGAACAGCAACTAACATGATGTTTCCTCCTTTGAAGTGGTTTTGAATAGGTTGATAAACATGATTGTCTGTCTAAGTTGAGTTCTTTTTGTTGTATATAGCATATCATTTTTGCCGACACGCTTCTTTCAGATTTATGTGTTTTCCGGCAGTATGGCAAGTTTTTCAAAAGACTGGCATGAAACGGGGAAACACCAAGGAGAACAGCAGCAATATCCTGTAAAAATGCATGCGGCGATTGCGCATGCGATAGAGTACAACGACACAGAGAAATGCATGGTTTTATTAAAATATTGAGGTTGTATCTGTTTTTTCACAAAAATATGGGCATATGAGCTGAAAAACAGCGGGTGAATATAGTGGAATTGCCTGCAAAAGCGAGATATTCAAAAAAACCGTCGCGGCAGCGGTGGAAGCCGTGCAGCCGTGAAATGGGGTTAAATGGGCGTTTGCAGGTGGAAAAGAGAAAAAAACACTTGCCTGAGTGGAGGGAAATGCACAAAAAAGATCGAAAATATAAAAATAAGCATCAAACCAAGATGTTAGAAGAAATCTGGCAGACGGAATGATAAACTGAAACCATCAAAAACAAGGGTCGCTAAAACGACCATGCGAGACAAAATGATTTGAGGAGGAAGCATTATGAGCAAAACAAGAATGACTGTTGGTCAGGCAATCGTCAAGTTTCTTAATCAGCAGTACATCGAAATGGACGGCAAGGTAGAACCGTTTGTAGACGGTATTTTCACCATTTTCGGCCACGGCATGGTAGTCGGCCTCGGGCAGGCACTCGAGGAGGACCCGGGCCATCTCCGGGTCTATCAGGGCCGCAACGAGCAGGGCATGGCGCACGCTGCGATCTCTTACGCCAAGCAGCACAACCGCCGCAAGATTATCGCCTGCTCGTCCTCGATCGGCGTAGGCGCAGCCAATATGGTGACTGCAGCGCTGACTGCGACCATCAACAACATTCCGCTGCTTCTGTTCCCGTCCGATTCCTTCGCAACCCGTCAGCCAGACCCGGTACTTCAGCAGCTTGAGGTGCCGACCGACCTTTCCATGACTGCTTCCGACTGCTTTAAGCCGGTGGCCAAGTACTGGGATCGCGTGACCCGCCCCGAGCAGCTGATGAGCGCGATGATCAATGCGTTCCGCGTGCTGACTGATACGGCAAACTGCGGCACCGCGGTCATCTCTATGCCGCAGGATGTACAGGGTGAGAGCTTTGATTTCCCGGATTATTTCTTCCAGAAGCGCGTACATCACGTTGCTCGCCGTGTTGCCGACGATTATGAGATCAATCAGGCAGTGGAGCTGATCAAAGCTTCCAAGAAGCCGATGTTCATCTCGGGCGGCGGCGTGCGCTACTCCGAGGCCGGTGAAACCGTCATGGAGTTCTGCAAGGCATTCAACATTCCGGTATCCCAGACACAGGCCGGCCACTCCGCGCTGCCGGATTCCTTTGAACTGTCGGTTGGCGGCATCGGCGTTACCGGCGGCCTGGCAGCCAATGCGTTGTGCAAGGATTGCGATTTGGTGATCGGCGTTGGCACACGTTTCAACGATTTTGTCACCGGGTCCAAGTGGGTACTGTTCCGAAATCCGGATATTAAGGTGCTGGCGATCAACACCTCCGAGTTCCACGCAGAAAAGTTGGACGCGACGCGCTGTGTCGGCGATGCCAAGGTAACGCTTGAAGCGATCATGGCGAAGCTGAAGGAAGCAAATTATAAGACTGCCTATACCGATGAGATCGACAAGATTCGCAAGGTATGGGAAGAGGAGCGTCTGCGCGTGCTGGGCGTACAGTATCATGGCGAAGGTTTTGGCGAGGGCAAGTTTGTGCCGTGCGTACCGAGCTGGACCGAGAAGATCATGAACGATTTCATCAACGACATCGGCGGTACGATCACCGAGTCCAACGCAGTCGGTATTCTGCGCGAGGAGATCGACGACGATGCGATCGTAGTTGCAGCAGCAGGTTCACTGCCGGCGGATCTCGAGCGTCTGTGGGTCACCGATGCAAAGGATTCCTACAATATGGAATACGGCGCATCCTGCATGGGCTATGAGATTGCCGGTGCGCTGGGCTCCAAGCTGGCTCAGCCGGACAAGGAAGTGTATGCGCTGGTGGGTGACGGCTCCTTTATGATGCTCAACTCCGAGATTCCGACCGCGATTCAGGAAAATGCGAAGATCACGGTTGTAGTATTTGATAACGCGGCGTTCGGCTGTATTAACAACCTGCAGATGGGCAATGGTGTCGGTACACTGGCGACCGAAATGCGTCACCGCAATGAGGAAACCGGCAAGCTGGATGGCAAGTACTGCTACACCGACTTTGCCAAGGTGGGCGAGGGTTACGGCATGAAGGGCTTTACCGCCAAGACGCCGGAGGAATTCCGCCAGGCAGTGCGCGCGGCGAAGCAGGAAAAGGGCTCGTGCATCATTGATGCCAAGGTGCTGCCCAAGACCATGGCAGAGGGTTATGAATCTTGGTGGCATATTGGCGTGGCTTCCACCTCGAAGTCGGCGGCGGTGCAGGAAGCCCGCAAGCGGATTGATGACCACCTGGCAGAAGCGAGAATGTACTGATATCCCGTTCTCCTATTTTTCTTCCATGGCTCTCTCACGAATTGATAGTGCATTCTCCCAATCATTTCTCTTTCATTACCACCCGCAAGGCAGCGCGTGCTGTGGCACGCGCTGTCCGACGGGACGGTCAGAGCATGGAAATAGATGAGGAACGATTCGGTACTGAATATAAATTTGGTATAATGCAGCCGCCCGTTATGAGCGGGCGGCTGTTTGCTGCCCAAAAACAGGAGAAAGGAGCAAAAAATATGAAATACACAAGCAAAGGGCCGTTTGAAAAAGGCTACAACAAGATGATCTCCGCTGTGGAAAATCCGGAGATGATGGGGATGGAATTTGGCGTGGTTAAAATGGCGGCGGGCGACGTGCTGCATTTTGACTACGCGCAGGAGGTTGTGTATGATCTGCTTTCCGGCAAAGTGACCTTTGAATGGGACGGTAAAATCGAATCGGTCGAGCGCAGTGACTGCTTCCACGAAGGTGCGGTCCTGCTGCATGTGCCGCAGAACACCAAGGTGATTCTTTCTGCGGAGCAGGATGCCGAGATCGCTGTCGTGCGCACCGAGAACAAGCGCAGCTTTGCAGCACGTCTGATGCGTCCGGAGGATTGCCTGTGCGCCAATGAGGAACGCGGCGCAGGTCAGATGAACGAGTGCTCTACCCGTCTGGTACGCACCTTCTTTGATCGTTCCAACTGCCCGGAAACCAATTTCTTTATCGGGGAAGTGGTGCATTTTCCGGGGAAGTGGTCCTCTTATCCGCCGCATCAGCATGTAGAGCCGGAGATGTATTACTATAAATTTTTGCCGGAAAATGGCTATGGCCTTGCGGAGTACGGCGATGACGCATATAAAGTAAAAAACAACGACCTGACCGGTATGCCGTGCAATGTGACTCATTCGCAGGCGGCAGCGCCCGGCTATGCGGAGTATTATCTGTGGTGCATCCGCTTGCAGGACGACAAGAATATTGTTACCACCACGGTGAAGGAATACGAGTGGGTAACGGCACCAGACGCAAAGTACTTCCCGGATATCTGAGGAAAAGGAGGCAAATCAAATGAAAGCCTTTCAAATTATACCTGCTGTTGCGGAATATACGGATTTTGGTACGATGGCGCAGGAATTGAACCTTGGCGCGCGCGATCTGATCCTGACCAACGAGTACATCTATAACCCGACGATCGCTGCGCTGAACCTTGGCTGCCAGACCTGCTTTCAGGAAAAATATGGCGCGGGCGAGCCGACAGACGTGATGGTGGATGCCATTTTGGACGATCTGCGCGATAAAGCGTATGACCGTATTGTTGCGGTCGGCGGCGGCACAGTGATCGATATTGCTAAGGTGCTGACCGTGGCGCGCCCGGAGGACCGTGTAGACGACCTGTATGACCGCATGGCAGACCTGCAAAAGGAGCATCCTCTCATTATCGTGCCTACGACCTGCGGCACGGGCAGCGAGGTGACCAATATCTCGATTATCAACCGCACAACCAAGGGCGTCAAAGTCGGGCTGGTGTCCCCTGCGATGTTCGCAGACGAGGCGGCTTTGGTGCCCGCGCTGCTGCAAAGTCTGCCGTATTCCGTGTTTGCCACCTCGTCAATCGACGCGATGGTGCATGCGGTGGAAAGCTATCTCAGTCCGAACGCCTGCGCGCTCAGCGAGCTGTTTTCGGAAAAGGCGTTGCAGCTGATCCTGCGCGGCTGGAAGCAGGCAGTTGCATCCGGACGTAAGGACGGCTGGAAGCAGTACGCACTGGAATTTTTGCGCGCGTCCAACTTTGCGGGTATCGCGTTTGGCCATGCTGGCTGCGCAGCGGTGCATGCGATGGCCTATCCGCTCGGCGGCGTGCACCATATTCCGCACGGACAGGCAAATCAGCTGATGTTTGCCGATGTTATGCGCAAATATCAGGAGAAAAAGCCAATTGGCAAGCTCAACCAGCTTGAGGAGATCCTGTCTAAGGAATTGGAAGTCGAGCCGGTATTTGCTCTGGAAAAGCTGTACGCGCTGATGGATGAGGTGCTGAAAAAGGACCCGCTGCGCGAGCACGGTGTGACTGCGGAAGAGCTGTCGGACTTTGCGCGCAATGTCATTGAAACACAGCAGCGCCTGCTGGGCAACAACTATGTGGAACTGACCGAGGACGATATCCTTTCGATCTACCGCGCGGCGTTTTAAGCGGGGAGGACAGGAATGGACTGGAGAAGTTATTATAAGGAACATACAATGACGCCGGAGCAGGCGGTCGGTATGATCCATGACGGCGACCGCGTGGTGTTTGGCCATGCGGTGGGTGAGCCGATCATCTTCCAGCGCACAATGGCGAACATGGCGGAGCAGTTTCATAATGTGGAAGTCGCGCACATGGTGTATCTCGGCTCGGGCGATTATTTGCAGCCCGGCATGGAAAGCCATTTCCGTCATAATGCCCTGTTTGTGGGCGGCGCGGCGCGCAAGCCGATTGCAGAGCACCGCGCGGACTATACGCCGGTATTCTTTTCGGACGTACCGCGTATGTTCCGGGATGGGACGTTGCCGGTGGACGTGTTCGCGTTCACCTGCTCGCCGCCGGACGAGCGCGGATATGTGTCGCTCGGTCTATCCTGCGACTATGGTGCACAGGCGGTCAAGTCTGCCAAAACGGTCATTGCAGAGGTTAATCCGAATATGCCGCGCACCTATGGTGAGAGCTTTGTGCATGTGTCCGAAATTGATGGGTTTCTGTGTTCATGGGAGCCGCTGCCCGAATCCGCTCCGGCGAAAATCTCGGAGGAGGATCGCCAGATTGGCAAGTATATCGCGGATCTGGTGCGGGACGGCGACTGCCTGCAGCTTGGTATCGGCGCGCTGCCGGATGCAGTGTGCTCGTTCCTCGGGGACAAAAAGGACCTCGGCTTGCACACCGAAATGATCTCGGACGGTGTGCTGCCGCTGCTGGAAAGCGGTGTCATCAATGGCAAGCGCAAGCAGCGTGATGTGGAAAAGGTGTGCGTCACCTTTTTAATGGGTACACGCCGACTGTATGATTATGTGGACAACAACCCGATGATCCGCATGCTGCCGGTAGATGTGTGCAACAATCCGGCCATCATCTCACAGAATGATAACGTGGTATCCATCAATTCGTGCGTTGAAGTGGATCTGCAGGGGCAGGTATGCGCGGAAGCGATCGGCTTGCGGCAGATCTCGGGTATCGGCGGACAGATGGATTTTGTGCGCGGCGCGAACCTGTCCAAGGGCGGACGCTCGATCATTGCGCTGCATTCGACGACCAAGAATGAATCGGCGTCCAAGATCGTCACTACGTTAACGACTGGCGCGCCGGTCACGACCAGCCGCTGCGATGTCAACTACATCGTGACCGAATACGGTGTCGCGCAGCTTCGTGGACAGACATTGCGCGAGCGTGCCAAGCGTCTGATTGCAATTGCGCATCCCAAGTTCCGCGCAGAGCTGGCGGAGGAGTATGCGCAGCGTTTTGGAGAAAAACTGACAGTTTAACTCGGAAAGAAGGATATGCAATTATGATGACAAAAGAACAATACATTGCGTCGCTGCGGACGCTGCATCTTAATCTGTACCGCTTCGGGGAAAAGGTAGAAAACGTGGTGGATGATCCGATCGTCCGTCCGTCGCTCAATTCCTTTGCCGCGACTTATGAACTGGCGGAGGACCCGCAGTATGATGACCTGATGACAGCTACCTCCAATCTCACGGGCAAAAAAATCAACCGATTCACGCACTTGCACCAGTCTGCGGATGATTTGATCCGCAAGGTTAAAATGCAGCGTCTGCTCGGCCAGAAGACGGCGGCCTGCTTCCAGCGCTGCGTGGGGCTGGACGCGGCAAACGCTGTTTACTCCACGACGTATGAAACCGATGAGACTTGCAGCACCAAGTACCACGAGAATTTCAAGAAGTTTTGGACGGATGTGCAGGAAAACGACTGGGCGGTCGATGGTGCGATGACCGACGTCAAGGGCGACCGCGGTCTGTCCCCGTCCCAGCAGGCCGATCCCGACCTGTTCCTTCATGTCGTGGAGCGCACGCCGGACGGCGTGTATGTCACGGGTGCAAAGGCACACCAGACCGGCTACCTGAACAGTCACTATGTGCTCGTCATGCCGACGATCTCGATGCGAAAGGGCGACGAGGACTATGCGATTTCGTTTGCCTGCCCGACCGATGCGGAAGGCATCACGCTGATTCTCGGTCGTCAGTCCTGCGACACCCGCAAGACCGAGGAATACAACGACATTGATGTGGGTAATAAAGTGTACGGCGGCCATGAAGTGCTGGTCATCTTTGACCGCGTGTTTATCCCGAACGAGATGATCTTCCTCAACGGCGAGGTGGAGTTTGCCGGAATGATGGTGGAGCGCTTCGCGGGATATCATCGTCAGAGCTACGGTGGCTGCAAGGTTGGCGTGGGCGACGTGCTGATTGGCGCGACTGCGCTTGCCACCGAAATGGCGGGCTGTGCGAAGGCAAGCCACGTCAAGGACAAGATCATCGAGATGACGCATCTGAACGAAACACTGTACTGCTGTGGTATTGCGTGCTCATCTCAAGGCACCAAGACCAAGAGCGGCAACTACCTGATCGATCTGCTGCTGGCGAATGTCTGCAAGCAGAACGTCACGCGCTTCCCGTATGAGATCGCGCGGCTCGCGCAGGACCTTGCGGGCGGTATCATGGTGACCCAGCCGTCTGAGGCGGATTACCGCAACCCGGCAACGCATGACTACATTGAGAAGTATCTCAAGGGTGTGGCTTCCGTTCCGACCGAGGATCGTATGCGCGTGCTGCGTTTGATTGAGAACATGACGATGGGCACAGCTGCTGTCGGCTATCTGCCGGAGTCCATGCACGGCGCAGGCTCGCCGCAGGCGCAGCGCATCATGATCGCGCGCCAGTCCAATTTGGAGCAGAAGAAAAAGCTTGCCAAAGAGATCGCGCGTATTCAATAAACCAAAGGACAAGCGCCCGTCCGAAGGCATCGGGCGGGCGCTTGTTAGCATCACTAAAGGAGGAAATTATGGATCAGCAGAAATTGCATGAGCTTCGCGTATTCGCGGCGGAAATCCGTCTGGAAACATTGAAAATTATCGGCTCGCGTGGTTTTGGCCATGTCGGCGGCTCGATGTCCATGGCCGACACAATGGCGGTTCTGTACGGCGCGGTGATGAATATTGACCCGAAAAACCCGCGCTGGGAGGGTCGGGATTGGTTTGTGCTCTCCAAGGGCCACGGCGGACCGGTCATGTACGCAACATTGGGCCTGAAGGGCTATTATCCAATCGAGAATGCTTATACGCTCAATCAGCCGGGCACGGACTTTCCGTCCCATACCGACCGCAATAAGACAGTCGGCGTTGATTTGACGACCGGATCGCTTGGTCAGGGTATGAGTGAGGCGGTTGGTGCGGCGCTGGGCAGCCGCGTGCAGGGTCGTGACAATCATGTGTTTGTGGCAATTGGTGACGGCGAAGCGGATGAGGGTCAGATATGGGAGGGCGCGCAGTTTGCCGCGCATTACCAGTTAGATAACCTGATCTGTCTGGTGGATGACAACAAACGGCAGTTGGACGGCGCGGTGGCGGACGTGATGAGCCACGGAAAGGGTATTGGTGCCAAATTTGATGCGTTTGGCTGGAACGTCATCAATGTTGCGGATGGCAATGACATTGAGCAGATTTATGATGCGCTACAGCAGGCCTGCGCCTGCAAGGGCAAGCCGAGTTGCCTGATCCTGAATACGGTCAAGGGCAAGGGCGCGACTTTTGCTGAGCCTTCGGGCGCGCACTCCTCGCAGCCGACGCAGGAGCAGTGGGACGAGGCGATTGCCGCAGCGGAAGCAGCGCTGGAAGCGGTAAAGAACGAACAGTAAGGGAGGGGAAAACGATGAGTGTAACATTGATTGGCAAGCACGAGACAGACAGTCGCGCGAACCGCGACGGCTATGTGGAAGCCATGCTGGAGATGATGGAGGAAAACAAAAAGCTGGTGCATATCGACTGCGATCTGATGGGCTGCATCAACACCGGAAAGCTGCTAAAGGCATTCCCCAAGCGGACTTTTAACGCAGGCATTGCGGAGCAGAACGCGATGGGCGTTGCTGCGGGCATGGCAGCGACCGGTCTAACGGCCTTTGTACATTCGTTCGGCTGCTTTGCCTCCCGCCGTATGTTCGATCAGGCATTTTTGGCGGCGGGCTATTCCGAACTGCCGGTGCATGTCATCGGCTCCGACCCCGGCGTAACGGCGGCATTCAATGGCGCAACCCACATGCCGTTTGAGGACTGCGCCCTGTATATGACTATCCCGAACGTGGTCGTTATTGACTCGTGCGACATTGCGCAGACCAAATCGCTGACCAAGAAGCTGGCGGCGGATAACCGCCCGTCCTATATGCGTCTGATTCGCAAGACGTTCACCACTGTGTATGCAGACGGATCAGAGTTTGAGATTGGCAAGGGCGTTACCCTGCGCGACGGCAAGGACGTGACGATCATTGCGTCCGGCATTCTGCTGGACGAGGCGCTCAAGGCACAGGAGCAGCTGGCACAGCAAGATATCTCCGCGCGTGTAATCGATATGCACACATGGAAACCGCTGGATGACGAACTGGTTCTAAAAGCAGCTGCCGAAACAGGCTGCATTGTGACCGCGGAAAACCATCAGGTTTCGTGCGGTTTAGGCTCAGCTGTGGCTAATTTGCTTGCGGCAAAGTGCCCGATACCGCTCGAGCGTGTTGGTATCCAGAACCGTTTCGGCCAGGTTGGCCCGCAGGATTTCCTAATGCAGCAGTACAAACTTACGGCTGCGGATATTGTGGCTGCGGCTTGTCAGGCGATAGCAAGAAAACAGTAACATAACAAAACAAAGGCTGCCTGTGGGCAGCCTTTGTTTTGTGGAAAAGCAGGTTTTAGTTTGCTGCTTCACTCGCGGGAAAATCGAGCGGCAGGGGAGCTGGACGCTCAAAGGTGGTTTCCGGTTCGCAGAAGATGTGTTCATGCGCAGACCTGAGGATACATTCCATCACTTCCAGCGAATGTAGCGCCATATCGCCCGAGGCGCGCGGCGTGCGGTGCTGCGCAAGAGCATAGACCATATCCACCAGACCGATGCCGCGCGGGTTTTCCGCATGGCTGACCGAATTGAACGGATGGTGGTTGGGGACGACGGTCCACGGGGTGTTTACGTGCGCGGGATTGCGGTCGGGGGCTGCCCAGCGGTATTCTGCGGGGGTGCGCAGCAGCGTGTCGCCGCCGAACAGGTTGGGGCCGGAAATCGGGTCCTTTTCGTCGATCAGCACGGTGCCTTCCGTGCCGTACAGCTCCATGCGCGGCATTTCGGAATCCCATACGTCAAAGCTGCAGGTCAGCGTGACGATCGAACCGCAGGCAAATTCCAGAATGGCGTTGATGTGGGTATCCACATCAACGGGCAGCACTTGTCCCTTGCTGGGACCGGACGGGACTGTGCGGGTGTCGGCGGCCTTGGTGGCCATCGCACAGACGCGCCGCACCGGACCGAGCAGGCTGAGCAGCGCGGTCATGTAGTACGGCCCCATGTCATACAGCGGGCCTGCGCCGGGCTGATAGAAAAAGGCGGGTGCAGGGTGGTGAAATTCGTGCCCGTGTCCAATGAAGTAGGCGCCGCCACCGGTGATACGGCCGAGCTTGCCGCTGTCGATCAGCTCACGGATGGTCTGCAGGCGGCCGCCTAAAAAGGTATCCGGTGCGCAGCCGAGCAGCAGCCCTTTTTCCTTTGCCAGCGTGACCAGCTCCTTGCCTTCTGCATAGGTCATGGCGAGCGGCTTTTCGGTATAGACATGCTTGCCGGCCTTGAGCGCTGCAAGGTTGTATTCATAGTGCGCCTGCGGCGTGGTCAGGTTGAGGATCAGGTCGACTTCCGGATCGGCAATGACTTCTGCGCCCGAGGCATACGCCTTGGGGATGCCATGCTGCGCGGCCTTGCGCTGCGCTTTTTCCAGTCCGCGGGAGGCGCATGCAATCACCTCGACCGCATCATATTTTTTCAGATTGTTCAAATAAACATCGCTGATATCGCCAATACCGATGACGCCAACACGAATTTTTTTCATATAAATGCAGCTCCTTTTCATGGCATAAAATTATTTGTGGATAATTGGATTGTAGCACGTCCGGTTGGAATGTCAATTCCGGAATCTGTCGTGTGCCTTATGGGTACGCAAACGCGGTGCAGCCGGACAGGACTGTACCGCGTTTATCGCTATTATTGCATTTCGGAAACCTTAACCCAGCGGCCTTCGCGCGCGGAGGTCGCCATCGCTTCGAGAATCGTATCGACATAGTGACCATAAGCGATGTCAATTTTCACCTTGCGGTCTTCCGTGATGGCGGTCAGGATATCATGCGCCTGAATCGACATGATTTCGTTGTACGCAATGCCTTGCTCATCCGTGCCGCAGAAGTTAGCATAATCGCCGTTGCGCGTGTTGCCCTTAATGATTTTGTAGCCGCGTTCCTTGGGATCGCAGTCATTGGAGTAATACAGCAGTTCGTTGATGCGAGTCATCTCGAACTTGACCGAGCCCTTGCTGCCCTGAATCTCGTAAGCAAGACTGACCGGGCGCGCAACCGAGACACGGCTGGAGGACATCGAGCCGATGCGGCCGTCCTCATACTTGACGATCACATAGATCTGGTCATCCGTATCAATATCCAGCTTCTTGGACGGATCGCGCGCGTCCGGGCGCTGTTTGTATGGGGTATCCCAAGACGCAAACACTTCGACGATCTTCTTGCCGACGATCATATCGGACAGGCTGACCACATGTGCGGTCAGGTCGCCCAGCGCGCCGGTACCGGCAGTCGCAGCGAGCTGACGCCAGGTTGCCGGAGTGTTCGGGTCTGCGCAGTAGGAGCAGTCGAATTCGCCGCGGAAGGTGACAAAATCGCCCAGCTTGCCAGAATCCATCAGTTCCTTTGCCAGCACATTGGCCGGGCATTTGGTGTAGATGAAGTCGACCAGACTCTTGACGCCTGCTTTTTCAATCGCGTCCACCATCGCCTTGCCCTCGGCCAGCGTGTTGGCCATCGGCTTTTCGCACAGGATATGCTTGCCTGCCTCAGCAGCAGCGATCGCGATTTCCGCATGGGTGAAATTGGGCGTTGCAATGATGACCAGCTCTACTTCCGGATCGCTGATGACGTCATGCCAGTCGGTGGAGACTTTCTTATAGCCGAAGCGCTCCGCGGCCAGCTTGGCTGCCGCTTCGTTGACATCTGCGACATGCTCAAATACCGGCTCCACATCATGATAGGCCTGACGAACGTTGTTTAAGCCAATGGAATGGAAGCTGCCCATCCAGTTCGCACCAATTAGACCGACTTTTACCTGTTTCATATGTTTTTATCCTTTCAAAATCAATTTTAATGGTAGGGGGTGCTGGAATATTAGCCCAGCAGAGCGTTCAGATAATCCAGACGCTCCTGCGCGGTGTCCTTATCGATTACGGTTGCGTCAACGGAGATGTTCTCTTCCACGTCCTCGTTGTTGATCGCCTGAACCGCAGCTTCTACCGATTTGTAGCCCAGATCATAGCAGTCGTAAGCAACGGAAAGGGTCTCTTCGCCTACCAGAATGGACTCACATGCTGAGCTGATGCCGTCAAACCCAAGGAAAATCGTGTTTGCATATGCAGCATGTCCGCTGGCGGTACGGGCAGCAGCCATTGCCATATCGTCGTTATTGCAGGCAATAATCGCAACGCCTTCAGGATGGTTCTGCATAATCGCTTCCATCGAGTTTGCAGCCTTGTCTGCGACTGCATCAGCATATTGGATTTCGGTTTCGAGGAAGTCGCCGCCAGCGTCTTCAATGCCTTCCTGATAGCCGGTCAGGCGTGCGGTTGCGGTATTGTCACCCTGTACGCCGGAGATGGCGATCGCGGTGATGTTCTCCCAACCGGCCTGTTTAGCAGCGATTACGGCAGCTTCTGCGCCGAGCTTCGCTGCGGCCTCCTGGTCGATGCCAACAAAGGAGACAATCTCAGGGGCGTCAATTCGAGTATCCAAGTTGATGATAGGGATATCCTGACCGGAAATCAGTGTTTTGACCAGATCTGCCTGTAGAGGCGCGATGACTATTGCGTCATAAGTACCGGAGTGCAGATCGGTTTCGATCATATTCTGTTGTTCATCGTATGCGGTTTCGGAACTGGGTCCCTTTACATCCACATTAACCTCGGGGTGGTCAGTCTCATACGCCTCTGCACCGGCAACGACATACTGCCAGTATTCCGATGCGGTCGTTTTGAGGATGACACTAACCGAGCAAGTGGTATCCGCGGTAGTGCCAGATGTGGTGTCATCGGTGTTGGTGGTGTTACTGCCACATGCAGTGATGCTCATTATCAGTGCGCTTGCCATCAGTGCGGCCGATAATATCTTCTTCATTCCTTTTTCTCCTTTTCCGTATGGTGGGGCACTTGGTGGTTTGTGCTTTTGCAGAATAAGATCATATCGGAATTGCGAGAGTTAAGAGTTAAATCTTATATCCAATCCCTTTGAGAAAGTCTACGCTGGCCTTGACGTTTGCAAGGCTGTTCTCGACGTTGCGCGGATCACATTCCTGCTCGATGGTGATGTAGCCGTTGTAGCCGATCTCGTCCAGCACATCGGCAACCGCCTTGTAGTCGATCATGCCCTGACCGATCGGGCACATCGAGCCCTTGGCACAGCCCTCAAAGAAACGGATATGTTCGTGCATAACTTCGTCATATACCTTGGGGTCAATGTCCTTGAAGTGCACATAGTCCAGACGGTCCTTGTACTTGCGCAACCATGCAACCGGGTCCATGCCTGCGTATTGCAGATGGCCGGTATCCAGCACGAAGCCTGCCAGATCATTGGGGATCTCTTCCGCCAGACGGTCGATCTCGTCACCGAACTCAATGTAGCCGCCGCAGTGCGGATGCAGGACCGGACGTACACCGTAGCTGTTGGCGCGCTCGCACAGTCCTTTGAAGTGGCTGACCAACTTGCCCCAGCCGGCTTCGTCCAAGCGGGGGGCGCGGTCGGAATGGCCTGCCGCGTAGTCACGCTCATCGTGGCCCCAGTCCATCACGGTCATATAGGGGGTTGGCCAGCGCTGGCCGTCTTCCCGGGGGAGGGGCGGCAGCTTGGTAATCAGCTGGCAGATGCCGTCGACTTGATGCAGTAGCTTTTCATAGTTGTCGTCACTGAGGACATCGTCGAAGATCGTACCCGCGACAATCGACAGCTGGTTCTTGTTTAGTTCTTCGGTCACACCCTCGATGTCGTCGGTTGGAATCCAGCCGTTCGGCCCCAATTCAATCGCGCTGTAACCGGCTTCGTGCGCTTCGCGCAGCACGCGCTGCCATGTCGGCAGATGCGGATTGTTGATGTCGTCAACGCCCCAGCAGCAGGGGGCGCCGCAAATATGAATACCCATATTCGTTACTCCTTTACCAGTGTTTATGTGTGCGGATTGACAATTTTCCTTGGTGTATCCATTATTGCGCATCCGTCCGTTTTTGGCTTCTACAAAACCGCAGGATTATTTGGAAAAGTTCACAAATTTTTAAACGGAAAGAAAGTGTGACAAATTGGAAAAACGATGCATTTCTGATAGGGTTGGTCGCTGTCGAATGCATTTGCTTAAAAGAGCCACGGAATGAAATGCAGCGCCCGATTGTGCGATTTCATCGCGGGGGATTGTACATTTCTGCTTTTGGGAGGACAGAATGCCGGGGTGTTGCCTATTGACAACACCCCGGGTGGTTAGTTTGGTTTGCTTGCTGTGTTTTGCGATAATTTTTACGAAACTGTCCGGGAGAGATGCCAACATATTTGCTGAACAGTTTGTTGAAATGGCTTTGTGCATCGAATCCAACCATTTGCGCAATTTGCGAAATGGGATAATCGGTAGAAATTAAAAGAGTTTGCGCTTCCCCAATTTTTTTGCGCAGTGCATATTGCATGGGAGGGTAGCCAAGCATGTCTTTAAATACATGCGAGATATAGGATTCGCTCATGCCTAATGCGGTGCTAATTTGCTTCATGGTAAGTGGTTCCAGATAATGTGTATCGATGTAGTTTTGAATTTTATAACCCAAGTAGTAATTGGGGTGTGGTTCCTGCGGCCGCTGTTCCGTGTGAATGACACGCCAGATGATTTCAAGAAGTGCCTGTGTTTCGTAATGGATCATGTATTGTGACCACACAGATGGGTGCTCAAAATGCGAAAGCATGCTTTCGCACAGAGAGATTACATCCTCAAAACCCTGTGGTATATGAAACACGGGATTGATATTGGCCGGAATCAGCGCATTGGCGCACAAATGTGGTATTTGGAGATTGCCAACGGCAAAAAAGTAGTTTCCGATCTGTGCGTTGGCACTGGAAAGCTCATCGTGCACAACGCCGGCGTTGTAGATGATAACATCGCCCGGACGGATCAACTGCCGCTGGTCACCGATGAGGTATTCACTGGTTCCGCTGTAAATGATGCTGATTTCCACATGTTCTGCATGGGAATGTAAGATGCGAGGATAACTGCTGATTTCAGGCAGTACCTTTCCCATATAGTAGAGTTGCGGCAGATGTTCAGAATAGAAAATGGGAGATACCTGCTTTTTCATAAAGTGCTGAAGCATGAGTCATTCCTTTCCCAATGGTGAAGATATGGTCTCTGATTTCTCATTATAAGGTTTTTGTAAACTATATCTTTCAATATCTTGCGAAAGTATGTGGATATTCTTGCGATTGACACAAAATTTCGGTATGATAATCCTATCAATACCAAGGAGGGTGTGCCATGCCAAATAGTGCCGTTTTGGAAGGGCAATTTGTTCACCTCCACTTTGTCGATGAAAAATATCATGAGCAACATTCGCAGCTGCTACATAAGCATGATGACGCGCTCGAACTGTTCTATGTGATGAAAGGGGAAGGGCAATATATTGTCGCGGGGAAGAAATACTTTGTACAGTCCGGCAATCTGGTGATTTGCAATGCAGGAATCATGCACGGGGAAGAACCGTTTCGCCGGCACAATATGGAAAGCTACTGCTGTGTTTTGCAAGGGGTTTCGCTGCAAGGGCTGGCCTCTAATACATTGAGCAAACCGGAGCAAAATCCGGTTTTGTATTTTTCGGATGACCGGGCCGCAGTGGAGCATATTCTGCTTGCGCTTTATATGTTGGATCGGCAGGATATAGATCATAAAACAGCATTGGGACAGCTGGCAAACGCTTTGCTGAGCATTGTATATGATAAATTGCATCGAAGACAGCAACCCAACATGATCGCAGACAAGAATACAGAGGAATTCATTCAGAATATCATGCAGTATCTGGATACGCACTATATTGAACCGCTGCAGCTGCATGAGCTGGGAACGCGGTTTCATATCAGTCCGTTTTACCTTGCGCATATATTTAAAGCGGAAACCGGTATCTCCATGATGAAATATGTCATGTGCCGTAAAATCGGTGAATCGCAAAACCTTTTGATGAATACATCCCTTCCGATCGGTATCATCAGCGAGCGACTGGGATTCAACGACCATTGCCATTTCAGCACGACGTTCAAAAAGTATATCGGTATTACGCCGACGCAATATCGACAACACTTCCGAAATTCGTCCGGCCCAACCCCATAGATGTAAAGAAGGTCCCGTAAAAGGGGCCTTCTTTTTTGCTGTGCGCCATGATCTGCTTGATTGCTTCCAATCATCTCATGCAGCGAGAAGGACGATCGCTTTGTCTATTTTTGCTAAACCCAATGAGATGTTTTTTATCATCCAAAGCAAGAATCTAAACATGCGGTCAAAAAAGGCTGCGGACAGACCGCAGAAAACAAGCAAGAATATGCTAACGCAGTTCAGATGGCATTCCATATAATTAGGAGCATGAACCATTCATGAATGAGAGAGGGTAACAGAACGCAGAAAAGAAAGGAAGCGAAAGGCATGGAAAGCAACGCTGCAAATCTTACAATTGACAGCGCAAGCACTTCGGAGAGAAGCGGATTTGTCAAGATCCCTTGGATATCGCGCATTGGCTATGGCTTGGCAGATAGCTCTTGCAATATTGTATACGGTATGATCAACACTCTGCTGACGTTATTTTATACGGATTACGTCGGTATCTCGTTTGTAACCGTTGGTTTGGTGATGCTGATTTCCCGTTTTTTTGACGGAAGCTCGGACGTTATTATGGGTGTGCTGGTCAGCAAGACCCGTTCCCGCTGGGGGAGGTCGCGTCCGTGGCTACTATGGACAGCACTACCGTATGTCATTACATCTGTAGCATTGTTTACAGTGCCGCAGACTTCGGAAAGCCTGCAATTCTGGTACATGTTCGTGACCTATAATCTGTGCACCACGGTTTGCTACACGGCGATCAATGTGCCGCTTGGCTCACTGTCCACTATGATGACCCGTGACTCGCATGAGCGCGATCTGCTTTCGACGGTACGCATGGCGCTGGCACCGGTCGGGCGTTTGATTTCAGTCACTTTTACGATGCCGGTGGTGCGGCTTTTTGGCAACGATCAGGCGGCGTGGGTCAAGGCCATGTCGATGTGGTGTGCGATTGCATTTGTGCTGCTGATTTTTAGCTTTGTCACTTGCAAAGAGCATGTGCAAATACCGGATAAGACCGTGCAAAAGGCAACGGGCGGCTTCAAACGCAACTTTTTGGCACTGGTGAAAAATCCGTATTTTTGGGCAACTCTGATCCTTTGGACGATCACCTGCGTACATTCCACACTGGTTGGCACTGATCTGCCATACTATTGTAAATACATATTCGGTAATGACACATGGATGTATAGCTCGCTGTACCTTGCAGAAAACATTACTTTGATTGTCGGCGCAATGGTTTGTCCGCTGCTGTTGGGAAAATTTAACAAGCGGGATTTGTCCCTCGCCGGTGCGATTCTGGCGGTTGTGGGTCATCTGCTGTTCTTGTTCAACCCAATGAGCTATGAATGGGCAATGGCGGTAACCATCATTCGCGGCATCGGGCAAGCACCGCTGACTGCACTGGTATTCGGCATGATGGGCGATGTGATCGAGTATGGCCAGTGGAAGTTCCACATCCGTCAGGAATCTTTGGTGTTTGGCGGCGGCTCGTTGGGCTTTAAGATCGGTACGGGCTTAACCAGCGCGTTGATTAGTGTGCTGCTCACCAGTGCGGGTTATCTCAGCTCGACAACCGGCGGTGCAGTACAGCCCGAAAGCGCCAAGCAAATGATTATTGCGATTTACAAATTCGGCCCGGCCATTATCTGGGGTATTGCCGTTGTCGTTCTGATCCTGTATAAGCTGGATAAGATCTATCCTAAGGTAATGGCGGATCTGGCAGAGCGGGAAGCAAGAGGAGAAATGTAACCGACGAACAGAAGGAGTGATTGATATGAAAAATATTAAAATCGGCGCCTGCGACTGGGGGCTTCCGGGGAATGGCTTGTACGCCACGCAGATTGCGGCAGAGGTAGGACTGGATGCGCTGTCGCTGAAAATCGGGCTGTACGAATCCGATTATCCGCTGACACAGACGGAAATGCAGAAGATTTACCTGAGCGAACAGCAGAAATACGGCATTGAGTACTGCGCGATCGCGCTCAATGACTTCGACAACATTCCGATGCACGCCCGCAAGGGGACAAGGGAATACGATATTGTCTGGAACCTGTTGGGACGTGCTGTGCAGACGGCGCGTGCGCTCGGTGTTCCAATCATTCAGGTACCCGGTTTTGCCGCAAGCGAGGTGAAAACGGAGGAGGACATGGAGCACTCGGCGCGTGCGCTGCAGTATCTGTGCGACGCGGCAGGCGAGTACGGCATTTCGGTTGCCGGCGAAAATGTGATGAATCCGGAAGAATTCCATAAGCTGCACAGCATGGTAGACCGGAAAAATTTCTATCTGTATTTTGACAGCCAAAACTATTATCTCAACCGTGGCTACCGCGAAACCGACATATTAGAGGGCTTGTTCCCACTGATGTGCAATCAGCTGCATGTCAAGGATGGTGCCAAAGGCGCGCTGAGCGGCAGCTTGCTTGGAACGGGCGAGAGCGGGTTTTTTGAAACCATGACCTGGCTTGACCGCCATAACTTCACCGGCTATATCCTACTGGAGAATTACTACGATCAGCTGCCGCTGCGTACGCAGGCAGAAAACCCGTATGATCTGCTGCGGGAGGATATACGGATCTTGAAGAAAGCAATTAGCTAAAATAAATCTATGACAAAAGTGTATCAATTGAAAGGAGAAACAACATGAAAGTAGCAGTAATCGGTGCGGGACGTATTGGACGTGTCCATGTTGAGAACATTTGCATGGCAGTGCGCGAAATGGAGATTAAGACGGTTGCCGATCCGTACTTTAATGCGGAGGGGGAGGCGTTCGTCAAGGGCTTTGGCATTCCGAATGTGACCAAGGACGTTGATTCCATCTTTGCCGATCCCGAGATTGAAGCAGTTCTCATTTGCTCCTCTACCGACACGCATGCCGACCTGATCATGAAGGCAGCGGCAGCCGGTAAGCACATTTTCTGCGAAAAGCCGGTCGATCATGACGTGGCGCGGGTCCGCATAGCGCTCGACGCGGTCAAGAAAGCAGGCGTAAAGATGCAGATTGGCTTTGTCCGCCGCTTTGACCATAATCATCGCGCCGTATATGATGCGGTTCGCGCGGGTAAAATCGGCACCCCGCACATCCTGCGCATCAGCTCCCGCGATCCGCAGCCGCCTACAATCGAGTATGTGCGACGCTCGGGTGGCATCTACTACGACATGATGATCCACGACTTTGATATGATTCGTTTTCTGGCAGGCTGCGAAGCGACCGAAGTTTATGCCAAGGGCACGGTGCTAGTGGATCCAGCGATCGGTGCGGAAGGTGACGTGGATACCACGATCGTTACGCTGACCTTTGAGAACGGCGCGATTGGCGTGATCGACAACAGCCGCCAGGCCGTATACGGCTATGACCAGCGTCTAGAGGTGTTTGGCTCTGAGGGCGCGGTACAGGATGAAAATGACATCCCAAACACGGTTGTGGTTTCCCGCGCGGACGGAACTTCTTATGGTACCGCATATCAGGTCATGTGGGATCGCTATACGCAGGCGTTCATTGACGAGATGAAGGCGTTTGCGGATGCGGTGATGAATGACAAGGTGCCGCCGATTACCGATCTTGATGGCCTGTATCCGGTGCTGATGGCAGCTGCAGCAAACAAGTCGCTCAAGGAAGGGCGCCCGGTCAAAATCTCTGAGGTGGATGTTTAAACTGGGCGGAGAAAAATGCTGCAATCTCCTTCATATAATGGGATGCGGGCGGAGCTGTGATGCTTCGCCCATATTCCATATCTAATCACACAAGGCTTGCATATAGAAAGGCGTGTTGAAATGGATAATTTTGTTGTTACGATCAGTCGAGAATATGGATCTGGCGGACATGACATTGGAAAACAATTGGCTGAATTGCTGCAGATCCCATTTTATGATAAGGAAATTGTGGACTTGACGGCACGGAAGCATTCAATCGATGCACATAGACTGTGCGAAATGGAAGAAGACTCTAAACTTCCTTTTAGCTTAGCTCAGTCATTTGGATCACTTTCCGAATCGGATGAGCAATTGTTTATTCTCCAAGCAAAGACAATTTTGGAGCTTGCACAGTCGAGTTGTGTAATTGTTGGGCGTTGCGCAGATTTTGTTTTGAAAAATCATCCAAAGCGCTTTAGCTTTTTCCTCTATTCCGGGATGAAACAGCGCGTAGAGCATATGAAGCACAAACCCGGCCTGTATAAGGCGAGCGATCCGATGCAGCAGGCCATTCGTATGGACAAACGGCGGGCGGCGTATTACAAATACTATACAGGGCAGGAATGGGGACAACCTGCAAACTACCACCTCTGTGTGGATACGGGAATGCTTGGCCCAAAGACCGCAGAATTGTTAAAGACTTTTATTGAGCTGAAAAAGTAATCTCACAGCGGACATATCTTCATTCACGAATAAAAATATCGGGGCAGATTTTGAGGGAATCTGCCCCGATATTTTGTTGGCACTGCGCCGCTCCTGTTCACATTTCATATTGTACTACAAATTTGCTGGGTCACTTCACAATACAGATGGGATTTGTGTTGAATTAAGAAGTCAATAGAGAAATGGGCGAAATGTTTTTATCATATCAAAATCAAGTAGCTACTCTGTTTGTGAATAAAGAAATCCGATTAACAAATCTCTTGTCAACTCATTACAGGATATTGATACCCGTGTCAAGAATAAAGAGATGCAATATATTATATATACCTTTTTGTTTATACTGAGAAACTGATCGGAACTTCCGTACATGCAGTACGGAAGATACAATATTTATGAAAGACCTGCCCAACATGCCAAGCTCTTTCAAGCCATAGAGACAGAGAACTTCAAAAATCCTTACGAAAATAGGCACAACAAAACAGGATGTCGCGTTATGGCGGCCGTGGAACTAAAATGAATGCTGTATGAGCGAGTCGGACTGTCCGGGGCGGGAAATGATCAATTGCAGGTTCTAGATGTTAAAAATGCTGATTACTTTCGCAATAGGAGAACATCCAGCCAGCATAGGGGCGGAAATCTGTTTGCGCAAGACCCCGATATCATGGGCTGGCTGTTTGAACAGTAATGTAATAATGTAATGTAATAGGAGGTGACCCTGTGGGGAAAAAATGGATTACGGATCTGGCGATGACAGTCCTTCTCCTCCTACTGAT
This sequence comes from uncultured Agathobaculum sp., assembly GCF_963927765.1. Classification (NCBI taxonomy): domain Bacteria; kingdom Bacillati; phylum Bacillota; class Clostridia; order Eubacteriales; family Butyricicoccaceae; genus Agathobaculum; species uncultured Agathobaculum sp. The sequence goes on from NZ_CAWVCU010000096.1 coordinate 27,111, forward strand.
GGCCTACTCTCTGGTGGGAGAAGTCCTACATGAGTGGATGGGGATCGCTATGCTGGCATTGTTTGTTCTCCACTATATCTGGAATCGAGCCTGGTATAAAAGCATTAGACGAGGCAGGCCATCTCCGTATCGAGCAGTCCAGACAGCACTGAATCTTTTGCTTTTTGCAGTAGTGCTGGGGATGCTCCTCAGTGGCCTGATTCTGTCCCAGCACATTTTGGATTTTCTGCCCTTGCAGCGTGGCGAAACCATTGCCCGGACGCTCCATCTGCCCCTTTCCTATTGGGGGTTTCTGCTTATATATTGGTCATGCTGATCAGCGGCATCATTATGGGAGTTCTTGCAGGCAGCAAAGTTGGCATGGGGACAATGTTCCGCGCCTGCTTGCAGGATGTGACCTTAAGTGATGAGGTGACAGAAGAAGAGCTGGCGGCGAAATTCCATTTTTCGCCGCAGCAGATCCGGCTGGCCTGCCGTCAGGCAGCAGGGCTGTCCGGACTTGACGGGAAAACCATGCTGGATGGTGCAACGCTGCATGCTGCCTGCTACCAGCAGGTGGTGCACAAGCTGGGAGAATTGGCGCATCGCGTGCCGCCCGCCTACACATGGGAGGACGTTGTGCTGCCTGCGGCACAGAAGCGGTTGATGCAGCAGGCGTGCGGACATATTCGCTACCGCTATCGTGTATACCACCAGTGGGGGTTTGAAAGCAAAATCAGCTATGGACGCGGGCTTTCCATTCTTTTTGCAGGCGCGCCCGGCACCGGTAAAACCATGTGCGCACAGGTGATCGCACGGCAGCTCAACATGGAGATGTATAAGATCAATATTTCGCAGGTGGTCAGCAAGTATATCGGTGAAACCGAGAAAAACTTGCAGGCGGTTTTCCGCGAAGCAAAAAACTCCAACTGCATCCTGTTTTTCGATGAATGTGATGCACTGTTTGGCAAGCGAAGCGAGGTGAAAGACTCGCATGACCGCAACGCAAACGTAGAAGTGGCGTATCTGCTCCAGCAGATTGAGGAATACGACGGTGTGTGCATTTTGGCGACCAACCTGATCGGCAACATCGACGAGGCTTTTATGCGCCGCATTACCTATGTCGTGCATTTCCCGTTCCCCGATGCTGGGATGCGGGAGAAAATCTATCGCCAGATGATGCCGCAGGCTGTCCCGCTGGCGGATGACATTGACTGGGGGTTCCTTGCCGGTAAGTTTGAGCTGTCCGGCGGTTACATCAAAAATATTGTACTCGCCGCGGCGTTTATGGCGGCGGGAGAAGGCAGCCCCATCGGGATGCGGCATTTGGTGCGTGCAGCCGTGGGCGAGCTGAAGAAAAATGAGATCGTTGTGGTGCGCGAGGAACTGCAGGAATACGCGGATCTGCTGCAGGATGAATCGGTGTAAGCACCGCCGCGGAGGGGATATAAGATGAAACAACACCGACAAAATACGCTGAGCGGACACCTGACCATACCGTGTATCCTGACGGCGCTGGCGCTGACCGCTGTTGATGTTCTGCTGGCTGTATATCTGCTGCCGGTGGCTGGTGGATGGGTCACGGCGCTGTGTATGGCAGCTGCGGGTGCAATAGCGGCGATTTGGTGGCTGCGACAGCTCCGGCAGGAGGCAGATCAGCCAATGGACAGCTGCGGGATGCGCTGACGCGCTGTGCAGCGGGCGAGGAAGACGCTGTCGAGCCGTCGCTGCTGGAACGGTCGGACAGTGTCGGTATGCTGGCACAGGCGGCTGCTGCGCTGACGGACCGGATGGAGGAGCGTTTGGAGCAGGTCAGCGCACAGGCCTCACAGGAGGCGGAGGCGTGTGCGCGGCGGGGTATGGCAGAGTCGATCTGCCGATCGGCGCTGCCGCAGGTATTGCCGGATATCCCGAGCCGCGCCAATTTTGAAGTGGATGGATGGATCGAACAGGGAACGGGGCAGGATAGCCGGTTTTATGATTACTTTTTCATTGATCCCGGTTTGCTTTGCATTGTGCTTGGACAAACCCCGGGCGGAGGCGTGGCAGAGGCATTGTATATGGTAGTGGCGCAGACCACGATCCGCAGCCGCCTGCGGCAAGGCCGCTCGCTGGAGGAAACCATGGCGGACGTGAATGCGCAGCTGTACGATCTGGGTAATCAGTATTGCCTGAATGCTTTGGTTGCCACGCTTGGCACAGCCGATGGACGGTTTACTTATGTCAATGCAGGCCAGCAGCAGCCTCTCCTCATGCGTAACGAAGACCGCTACGAATGGCTGGATGCACCGGTTTATGCGCCGCTTGGCATGAATCAGAATGTGTCTTACCGATCCATGGAACTGCGCTTTAAACAGGGCGACCGGATTTTCCTGCATACGGCGGGACTTGCCGCGCTGGAAGACCGGGATGGGACCGCATACGGAGACCACCAGCTTCGTGCGGATTTGAACATCAGCCGCAGCAAAAATTTCAGCGGTGAAGAACTGCTGCAATTTGTTTCGGATCAGGCGCTGGCCTATTGCGAGGACAGCAGCAGTAATGCTGGATTTGCCCTGCTGACGCTGCTTTTCTGCAAAGGAGATAAGGAACTGGCGCACTGTGATGTGCCCGCGCGTCCGGAATATGCCAGTGAAGTGGCATGCTTCCTGAAAAAGCAGTTTGAGGACAACGGCATTGATAAACGGCATTATGCGCGTGAGGCAGTGGTAGTTGATGAGGTATTTGCGCTTTGCTGCCGCTGCGCAGAGCCGGATACCCATGTGATGGTTGAGTGCGGCGTTGCACCGGATGCGCAGATGGTGAATATCCGTGTAACGGCGGTGCTTGGTGGCGTAGATCCCATGGAAGCGGGTGATGTTGGTTCAGCTGCCAATGCGGTGCAGTTTATCCGCAGCAACGCAGATTATATCACTTTTAAGCCCGGCACAGAACGGGACACCATTACCATTGTGTGCTTCTTGAGTTAACAACCATAGATAGAACGAAGGGCCTGTTGCAAAATAGGCCAAAGAAAAAAGACAGGCAGGGCAGCCCGAAAAGGGTTGCCTTGCCTGCCTTTTTGCTTTAGGCT